>JACQTN010000046.1 GCA_016210785.1 Armatimonadota bacterium | reverse complement strand
GACTCGGTGCAAGGTGTTCCGTTCTACCGCGCGGCACGTTCAACGTCTGTGCAAGGTGCGCCACTCCAGCGCGCTCACCGGCACGTTCAACGTGCCTGCAAGGTGCGCAACTCTACCGCGCTCGCCGGACTCACGGCGCCCACGGCGCACCGACTTCGCGGCGCACCCGCGATGGTGGGGTTCCCGGAACATAGATGATGCTCGGACCCGGCATAGCCGGTCCTGCGCATGATGCACGCTACTTCCGAGGCACAGTGCTGGCCAAAGATCGGAAGCCACCGAGGCCAATGCGGCTTAGCACCTTGCACCAGCGTGGAACGTGCCGCGCCCTGGCGCCCTCCGGATAGTCTAGGATGTCCCGGTACCTGATCGCCCGCACGCTGCACACGCTGCTGGTCCTGCTGGGCGTCTCGGCCGCGGCGTTCTTGCTGGTCTATCTGTCCGGGGATCCCGCCGCGGCCATGGTCTCGCCCGACGCCACCCAGGCCGACGTCGACCGCATGCGCGCCCTCATGGGCCTGGACCGGCCGCTCGCGGAGCAGTACCTCCGGTTCCTGGGACGCGTTCTGCACGGCGACTTCGGCAACTCCTACCGCTTCCGGACGGCCACGTGGGGGCTGGTGAGCGGGCGACTCCCGGCCACGCTCCACCTCACGGTGGTGAGCCTCGCGGTCGCGCTGGCGCTGGCGATCCCGCTGGGCATGACCGCGGCGCTGCGGCGGGGGAAGACCCTGGACGTGCTGGCGCGCACGGTGGCGACCGCGGGCCAGTCCGCGCCGGTCTTCTGGACCGGCATCATGGCCATCCTGCTGGTGGCGGTGCGGTGGCGGCTGCTGCCGCCATCCGGCTACGAGGGCTGGGAATCGCTGGTGCTGCCCGCCGGGACGCTCGGCTTCTACTCCGCTAGCGAGCTGGTGCGCTTCGTGCGCAACCACACTCTGGACGTGTTGGGCGAGGACTACGTGCGGACGGCGCACGCGAAGGGGCTCGCCAACCGCGCGGTGCTGGCCCGCCACGTTCTGCGCAACACGCTCATCCCCGTCGTCACCATCCTGGGACTGCGCTTCGGCGTGCTGATGGGCGGAGCCGTCGTGACCGAGACGGTCTTCGGCTGGCCGGGCGTGGGGAGTCTCGTAGTGGAGGCGGTGAGCGCGCGCGACGTGCCGGTCGTGCAGGCGTCGCTGATGGTGACGGCGGCGTTCGTGGCGGTGAGCAACCTGCTGGTAGACGTGGCGTACACGCTGATCGACCCACGGATCACGTACCGGTAATGCGTACCCCAGCGTCCCCCCCATCCCTACCATCTCCCCTGCTGGGAGAGCGTGCAGAATCGCTCGGGCTGAGCGTGCCTGCCCCGAGCCCGGCCGAAGGGTCGAAGCCCCCAACCTGCGCCGCTCGGTTCGAGGGACTCACCGCCAGCGGCCACACGGGCCGGTTCACCCGTCAACGGTCACGGGGACCCGGGCAGCGGTGACCATGATGAACCGCGACCCAGCGATCGAGCGCAGCCGGCTCCGCTGGGGACGCCTAGATGCCGGCGGCGTGGCAGGGCTGCTGCTCACGCTGCTGGTGGTGGGCGCGGCGATCTTCGCCCCCTACCTGATGGCGCACGACCCCACGCTGCAGGACCTGGAGGTGCGCCTGCTGCCCCCGGCCTGGGCGGGCGGACGGTGGGACTATCCGCTGGGCACCGATCCGCTGGGCCGCGACCTCTACAGCCGGATCGTGCTGGGCGCGCGCGCATCGCTGGTCGTGGGCCTCCTGTCCGTGGGCGCGGCGGTGATGGTGGGCGTGCCGCTGGGGCTCATCACCGGCTTCTACCGCGGCCGTCTGGACCGCGTCGTCATGCGCATCGCGGACATCCAGCTCGCCTTCCCGGAGGTGCTGCTGGCGCTGGCGATCCTGGCCGTGCTGGGTCCCAGCAACGTCAACCTGGTCATTGTGCTGGCTCTCTCGCGCTGGGTCGTCTTCGCCCGCGTCGTCCGCGGTGAGACCCTCGCCGTGCGCGAGCGCGACTACGTCCTGGCCGCCTCGGCGATGGGCGCCGGCGACCTGCGCACCATCGCCCGCCACGTCGTCCCCAACATCCTCAACGGCGTCATCATCCTGGCCAGCGTCACCCTCACGCGGGTCATCATCGCCGAGTCCTCCCTGAGCTTCCTGGGCTTCGGCATCCAGCCACCCACGCCCACGTGGGGCGGCATGATCAGCGACGGCCGCGGCTATCTGGCCACGGCCTGGTGGGTCTCCACGCTGCCGGGCTTCGCGCTGATGCTGGCGGTGATGGGGATCAACCTGCTGGGGGACGCGGTGCGCGACCTGCTCGATCCACGGCTGCGGGTGTAGGAGTGCCTGGAAGGCACCGGCGAGTTTGTGCCCCACCGTTGGGTCCGACTGGATTCTCGGGAGCACCCGCAGGACGCGTGCCTGGATGTGAGTCGGAAGGGCTCGGAAGTCCTTTTCAAACGTTCGTGAAAAGACGGCTTGGCGGCCCGCGTTCGTCACGCGCGGCCTTTGTGCATGGCCCGCAGCCGGCGCAGGCTGGACAGCATACCCTTGGCAATCTCTCTGCGAGAGCGCCGCAAGTCCCGCAAGAGCATGGGATGGGGTGAGAGGAGGTCTTCGTACTCGTCAACTCCAAGGATCACTGCCGTGGGTGTTCCGCGTCTGGTAACGATGTATTGCTCACCGGCCTCAGCGACCCCATCGATCAGACGCCCGAGATGGGTGCGCGCCACCAACACGGGAACTGTCCTGAGTGATGCGGTTCGCCGCATCGCGGCCATCACAACGCCTCCCGAGATGTATCTCCGAGCAAGCCTCCTTTTCATGTTATCACAGGCCGGCGACGGATCCTTCCTTCCCTGGATCCGCCATCTACTGCCGCATCCTCAAACCCGGCCCGCGCGCTCAGGCTCAGAGGAATTGCCCCGACCCCGCAGAAGGGGGGGCTGTGGTAGGCGCCGCCGTGCGCGTCGAGCCTTCTGGCCGGGTGCCTGCCATCACCGTCCACAGGAGGACAACCCCATGGCGATCACCACCTGGCGCGACGCGTCCTTCGAGGCCGCCCTGACCGGCACGGTCACCGATGAGAACCCCTGGGCGGTGGTGACGAAGTTCAGCACGCTGGTGCGCGAGTCGGGGACACCCCAGGAGCGGGAGGCCTTCGACTACCTGATGGGGAGACTCAAGAGCTGGGGAGTTCCCCACACCCTGCATGAACCGGTCTGCCTGATCAGCCTGCCGCGCGGCGCCGGGCTGCGCGTCGTCTCTCCCAATCCCGAGACCATTCGCGCCAAGACCCCGTCCTTCTCCGCCTCCACCGGCGACCGTGAGGTGGAGGGCGAGGTCGTGTACGTGCCCACCGGATTCGCGGGCGACATCAGCCAGATCTTTGGGCCGGGCGCGGGAGTGCCCGCGGAGGTGCGCGGGCGCATCGCGCTGACGGAAGGCTACCCGATGCCGGGCAAGGTCTACGACTTCATGCGGGCGGGTGCCGCTGCCGCCATCTTCACCAGCCCGGGGACGCGCATCCACGAGGGGATCTGCACCACCATCTGGGG
>JACQTN010000488.1 GCA_016210785.1 Armatimonadota bacterium | reverse complement strand
GCCTCTCCGGGACCGTGGCAGGCCCACACCGCGCGGGATGCGGAGTCGCTGGTCTATCGTCGGACCGGCAGGGATCCGTGGGAGCCGGTGCTGGACGGTCTTCCTGACCCGGGCGGGACCACCCGGTTCGTGCTCGCCTTTCACCCGGCCGAGCCCGGGGTGGCGTACGCCGCAAACAATCAGGGAATTTACCGCTCCGCGGACGCCGGGTTCACCTGGGAGCGGCTCGATATCCCCTGGCCTGCGCGGTACCGGTCTCAGCGGGTCGAGGGCCTGGCCGTTATCGAGAACGGGTGAACGCGCGGGGCCGGGGCAAGCCCTCGTCCTGCGATCTCGTCTCGCTTGGAGAGAACGAGGATCGCGCGCTCTCTACCTTCCTACGCCGATGGCGAGGATCGCGCGGGAAGGCACCCGATACAAAAAAGAGATCCCATCACCGAACGCCCACTCGAAGCCTGACCCGGCCGGCTGAACCCGTCGCGCCGGGAACTCTTGCAATAGGGCCGTGAGGGGAGAAGTCACGGTGTTGCCTCCCGGCGTGCGGAAGGCGCCGCTGTAGGCGATGGCCTGCTCCACCCTGGCGCCGTTCGCGCCCGTCCAGATCAGCAGGCGCGCGGTCCCATGGGTCGCCTCGCGATAGGCGCGCTCCTGGAGCGTCCACTGGAGCCGTCTGCTGCCGCCGGCGGCCGTCCCGCTCCCGTCCGGCGGCCCGATCTCTGCGATGAGGGATTCCACACTCATTCCCACCCGCGCCAACCCGACCCGCGTTCCGGGGACAATCTTCCCGTCCCCGATGATCCTCAACGTGACGCGCCGTCCGTCTGCGACAATCGCTTCGAGATCGGCCTTGAATTCCATCTCGAACGCCGGGACGCTCCGTCCGAACGTCAACTCAAAGGCACGGCGCCAATCCTGGCGGAAGTTGGGGTGCCGTAAGAACGTCGTGATTCTCGCGGGCTCATTGCCCGCGAGGCGGAAGATGGCTAACGCTGACACGTGGTACGCCGGCTCGAAGTTTCCCCAGGTGAAATCGAGCTCGCTCAGGCGGGACACGGGCTCGTAGTTCATCGCCTGCCGCCGGACGTAGAGGAGGATGTCCTGAAGGGAAAACATGCCGAGCCGCTGGATGCCCAGGTAGGAGGCGAAGTCGGCCAATCCCTCATTCAGCCACTCCGTGGCGGCACGTTCCTTCTCTACCAGCGGTGCCATCCCGAACTGAAACGTCCAGACATGGAACAACTCGTGGTAGATCCTCTGCTTGATGCTGCAACGCAGATTGTCCAGCGACACGGGGTGGGTCAGACAGCCACCATCAAGATACATCCAGACGCTTCTCAGGTCGGGGCCAGCGAAGGCCCGGGGGACACTGGGATATCCCATCAGGCGTGCGGCCTCTTCCCTGGGGATCCGGCGGTCGCCCGCGTACGCTTCCACCACCTCCTCTCTCGTGGAGTACACGCGGACCGTAAGCGGAACGCCAAGGGCGTGCTGAAAGGTCCCGGCGAAGAACGGAAGTGCACCGGTGACGGTGTCCTGGACGAGAGTGCGGACGGAGAGGGAAACATTGGGGCCGAAGTCATACGTGACCTGGGTCTGGGCTCCAGCACGCGGGGGCGAGAACCGGAGATCGGTCGCGTGGCCTCCTGGATCTGGGAGGATCAAGATGACCAATGCGACGGCTACAGCCAGCCTCGGGCATCTCATGCTCTCCCGCCTCCTGCCCGTTGTCTCTCCCAGACGTCAGTGAGGTTCTGCGGACTGAAGGGGTTGGTCCTTCTCACGCTACCGGGATTCACGCGAGGCCAGTGGGTGCGACGCCCGAGGAGGAACGCCGAATCGCGCGCAGACGATCCTCACGGCCATCGAACATCCGCGCAACGGAAAGAACGACCGGCGCGCGGACGCCCCCGGACCTGTTTCCCCCTGGGAGTTGAGTTTTCCCCAGGCAGCGCCCATGCTGGGCGTAGCCAATGGCGAAGGGCGGACCGAAGCGGTCCGCCCTTCGCTTCGTTCCTGGAGCGGCACGTGCTACGTCTTCACGAGGCGTACCGCCCTACCGCGCTCACCGGCTCACAGCGCGGCACGTTCCACGCTCGTGCAAGATGCAGCTCTCTACCGCGCTTACCGAACTCACGGCGCCGCGATCCCCGCTGAATGGGCCCCACGAGAGAAGCCGTCAGCAGCGCGAGTAGCCGCAGAACCGGCAGAGACAGCAACCGTTTTCGAAAGAAAGTTGGGCGCCGCAGTCGGGGCACACGCCCACGAACTCCAGCGGCACGCCCTTGGAGCGGGCCGCCTGTGCGAGCGTCTCCCCATCCCCCTTGGCCTGGCCGTTGCCGCCCGCCACCGGCGCGGGAAGCGCCGCAGCCACGGGCGCGGACCCGGCCGCCTCGCCCGCCCGCGCGGGTTCTCCGGTCTCAGCGCCCGGGGCGGGTTTCGGCGCGAACGGCAGCACCTGCTGCCGGTAGCGCGGGCCGGGCTCGGGGAGCGACTCCGCCTTGGGGAACTCCTTGTCCGGCCGGAAGTCCTCGCCGTACAGGGCGCGCCCCAGCGCCAGGGCCACGGCCTGCGCGATGGTGGTGACGCGCACCACGGTGCCGTCGGTGCCGCGGTCCAGCGCCACCTCCTTGCTCTGCACGCGCCACAGT
>JACQTN010000487.1 GCA_016210785.1 Armatimonadota bacterium | reverse complement strand
GGGTGGGGATCTGGGAGAGCCCGGGTGCGCGTCCCCAGACTCCCCCGGCGCCCAGGAGCGCACCCAGGACGGCGGCCAGCACCATGCGGACCAGTTGCCCGTTCACGGATAGCGACCCAGCGTCTCGATGAGTAGGTTGAAGAACTGCTCCACGTCCAGCCGCACCCCGACTTCCGCGTTGGGCGTCTCACCGCGCCGCACGCCGCCCCCGCCTTCCACCTGTCCGCGGGCCAGGTGCCGGGAGTCGCACACGGTCATGCCGCAGGTGTGCGTGCCGGTCAATTCGACGGCGACGTGCATGGGCCGGAACTCAATGAGCGAGGGATCGATGAGCGCCGCCACGGCGCACGGATCGTGCAGCGGCCCGCCGGCGAGCCCGAACATCTGCCTCAACCGCCCCCGGTAGAAGTCCAGCATCTCCGCCACGGCGCGCCCGGTGCGGTTTCCCAGCCGGCGGATGCGCTCCACTTCCACCTCCGTGGCGTTGGCCTGCCGGGTCAGGTTGAGGCCGCACATCTTGATGGGGATGCCGCTGGTGAAGACCACGTGCGCCGCTTCGGGATCACAGTAGATGTTGAACTCGGCGGCGGGCGTGCTGTTGCCGCAGGTCATGGAGCCACCCATCAGGCTGATCTCGGGGATGCGCTTCGCCAGGCGCGGTTCACGCCGCAGCGCCGCGGCCACGTTGGTGAGGGGCGCGGTGGGGATGAGCGTGACGCCGTCGGTGGACATCACCGTATCGATGATGAAGTCCACCGCATGCCTGGGATGGAGGGGCGTGGAAGGCGCCGGCAGGTCGGGGCCGTCCAGGCCGCTGTCGCCGTGGATCTCCCCGGCGTGCACCGGCTGGCGCACCAGCGGGCGCGCCATGCCCTGCGCCACGGGGATGCGCGCGAGCCCGGCCAGCTCCACCACCTTGAGCGCGTTGGCGGTGACCTTCTCGATGGACTGGTTGCCGGCGACGGTGGTGATGCCCAGCAGGCGCAGATGGGGTGCCGCCAGCAGGATCGCCAGCGCGTCGTCGTGCCCGGGATCGCAGTCCAGGATAACCGGTCGCATCTCAGAGAGCGGTTTCCACGTGCGGAGGCCGTTTCCTATCCGCTCCCCTCCGAACACGACAGGACCCGCCCCGCCCGCGGGCGAATACTGTTGTGCGCCAGACGCCGAAGGAGGTCGTACCATGAGCACCGGAGTCGTCGTCCGACTGGAGCCCAAGACCTACTACAACTACATTGGCGGCCAGTGGGTGGAGGCCGTCTCCGGCGAGCGATACGCGACCACAAATCCCGCCGACACCTCCCAGACCATCGGCAGCTTCCAGCGCAGCAACCGGGATGACATCCGCCGGGCGATCCAGGCCGCGGCGGACGCGCAGCCTGCATGGCGGCGTACGCCTGCGCCCAGGCGGGCGGAGATCCTCTTCCGGACGTGGGACCTGCTCCGGGCCCGCGCCGACGAGTACGCGTCCTACATCACGCTGGAGACGGGCAAGGTCTTCGCCGACGCCAAGGGCGAGGTGAAGCGTGGCACCAACGTCCTGGAGTTCGCCGCGGGCGACGGCCGGCGCCTCAAGGGCGAGACGGTGCCCAGCGAGCTGCCCAAGAACTTCATCTACACGGTCCGCAGGCCGGTGGGCGTCGCCGGGCTTATCACCCCGTGGAACTTCCCGCTGGCGATCCCGCTGTGGAAGCTGGCCCCGGCGCTGGTGTGCGGCAACACGGTGGTGATGAAGCCCGCCACCAACACGCCGCTGTGCGCCATCAAGCTGGCGGAGCTGTTCGCGGAGGCGGGGCTGCCGGGCAGCGTCTTCAACGTGGTGAGCGGCCCGGGCGGGGTGGTGGGCGACGAGCTGGTCAACAGCCCCGACGTGCGCGCCATCTCTTTCACCGGCTCCACCGACGTCGGCCGCCGGCTATACGCCCAGGCCGCGCAGAGCCTCAAGCGCGTGCAGTGCGAGATGGGTGGCAAGAACGCCGTCGTGGTGCTGGAGGACGCGCCATTGGACCTGGCGGTGGAGGCGATCCTGCAGGGCGCCTATGGCTTCTGCGGCCAGCGCTGCACCGCCACCAGCCGCGTCATCGTGGACCGGAAGGTAAAGAAGGCGCTGGTGGACCGGCTGCTGGAGCGCGTGAAGGCCATGAGGGTGGGCGATCCGTTCGCGTCCGACACGCAGATGGGGCCGCTGGCCAGCGAGTCCCAGATCGAGAAGGTCACCGAGTACATCGAGATCGGCAAATCGGAGGGCGCGAAGCTGCAGGTGGGCGGCGTGCGGCCGTCGGGCGCGCCCTACGAGAAGGGGTACTACATCACGCCTGCGGTCTTCACCGACGTGCGGCCGGAGATGCGCCTGGCCCAGGACGAGATCTTCGGCCCGGTGCTGGCGGTGATGGAGTGCGACGGGATGGAAGACGCCATCCGCATGGTGGACACTTCCACGTATGGGTTCAAGGCGTCGGTCTACACGGGCGACTTCTTCAAGATCATGCACTTCATCGACGAGGTGGACGTGGGCATGGTGCACGTCAACGCCCCGACGCTGGGCGGTGAGGTGCAGGCGCCCTTCGGTGGCATCAAGGGGTCGGGCGTGGGAATCAAGGAGCAGGGGCGGGCGCAGGTGGAGTTCTTCACGGAAGAGATCGTCGTCTACATGGACTACACCGGCGCGAAGCGGGATGCCCGGTTCATCTGAACGCGTCGGATCCCCCTCTCCCATCGGGAGAGGGTTGGGGTGAGGGGGGAATTCTGTCGGTCCGGTCTGAGCGGGCCCGGGGTGCGCCCAAACGCACAGCATTTGGGGGGGGCGGGTTGGAGGCCGGATACTGCACAAGGAGCACACCATGGCGAAGCCCAGGGTCTACGTGACGCGCATCATCCCGGAGCAGGGCCTCAAGATCGTCCGCGAGCACTGCGACATGCGGATCTGGGAGGGGGACATGCCTCCGCCCCGGGAGATCATCCTCAAGGAGATCACCGGCTGCGACGGCATCCTCTCCATGCTCACCGACCGCATGGATGGTCCGGTGATGGACGTGGCGCCGCGCCTCCGGGTGATCAGCAACTGCGCCGTGGGGTACGACAACATCGACGTGCCCGCGGCCACCGCCCGCAAGATCGTGGTGGGTCACACGCCGGGGGTGCTGACCGAGACGGTCGCCGACTTTGCCTTCGCGCTGCTGCTGGCGGCGGCGCGCCGCGTGGTGGAAGGCGACAAGTACACCCGCGCCCGCAAATGGAAGACCTGGGAGCCCATGGGGTTGCTCGGCCAGGACGTCCACCGGGCGACGCTGGGGCTGGTGGGCCTGGGGCGCATCGGCGCCGCGGTGGCGAAGCGCGCGCAGGGCTTCGAGATGAAGGTGCTCTACCACGACGTGGTGCGGCGCGAAGACCTGGAGCGCTCCATGGGCATCCAGTTCACCACCCTGGACACGCTGCTGCGCGAGTCGGACTTTGTCAGCATCCACGTGCCGCTGCTGCCCGAGACGCACCACCTGATCGGCGCGAAGGAGCTGGACAAGATGAAGCTCTCCGCGGTGCTGGTCAACACCGCGCGCGGCCCCATCGTGG
>JACQTN010000464.1 GCA_016210785.1 Armatimonadota bacterium | reverse complement strand
GAAAAGATGCATCATGCGCAGGACCGGCTTCCCCCGATGTGTCGGTATCGGCGCTGCGAGTTGAACTGCGCAGGATTGGACTCGTGCCGCCGGGTCCGAGCATCACTCATATGTCGGCCGTCCCACCGTCGCGGTGGGGGTTCGTGGGGGAGGCGAAGGGCCTCCGCCGGTCGGACATAAGGTGAAGGCTGGAGTGGCGTAAAGTCACTCCAGCCAACCTTAACAGGCTAGCGCTGCAGCCAAAACTCACTGGCGTAACGCAGGCCGTCCCGATAGCCCATGGTGGGAACGCCCTGCAGCGCCAGGCTCAGGACCTGGATCTCGAAGGGGTAGTACACGAAGATCTCCGCCGCCTCGTCGGCCACGATCTCCTGGAACTGGAAGTAGATCTTGCGGCGTTCCTCCTGGTTGGCGATCTGCCGGCCGCGCACCAGCAGATCGTCCACGGTGGGATTGCAGTAGTTCACCGTGTTGGCGCCGCCCTTGCAGGCGTAGTAGTTGAGCATGTCCGGGTCGGGCGGCATCACGCGCCAGTTGATGTCGATGTCGTAGTTACGCGGCACCACCCGCTGGAAAATCTTGGTGTTGTACTCCAGGATCTCCAGCCGGATGTCCAGGCCCAGCTTCTTGAAGTACTGGTGGGCCATGATCCCCACCTGCTCCATGACCGGGTGGCCGTTGGAGGTGGAAACCGTGGCGCGGAAGGGAACTTTCTTGCCGTCGATGACCTTGTCCGGCACCCCGTCGCCGTCGGTGTCGGACCAGCCCGCCTCCTTGAGCAGCGCCAGCGCCTTCTGCGGGTCATATGGGTACTTGCGCACGTTGCGGTTGAAGGCCCAGAACAGCACGTCCGGGATCGGCCCGCTGGCCATCTTTCCGTACCCCTGGATGACCGCCCGGAGGATCGCATCCCGGTCCACGGCATGGGTCATGGCCTGCCGGACCTTGATGTCGTTGAAGGGCACGCGGGCGTTGTTGAGCCGGATCTCCCAGTAGTTGACGATGGGCACGGAGCGGATGCGCATGCCGGCAATGTTCTTCACGGCGGGCACGTTGACCGGGGCGATCTCGACGAAATTCAGCTCGCCGGTGCGCAGCTTGGTGACCGTCACGTTGTAGTCCTTCACGATGAGGAAGGTGATGCCGTCCAGGTAGGCCGGCTCCCGGTAGAAGTTGGGGTTGCGCACCAGGATGTAGTGGCTGCCGGCCCGCGCCTCCCTGATCATGAACGGACCGGTGCCGACGGGGCGGCGCTTGTTGAACTCGTGGGCGTTGTTGACGTTGGCCTCTTTCTCCAAAATGTGCTTGGGCCCGATGCCCGCGGTGTGCCCGAGCAGCACCGGCAGCGGCGCGAAGGGCTGCCTGAGGACGAACACCGCCGTGTAGGGGTCCGGCGTCTCCACGCGGTCGAGGGCCGCGAAGTCGCTGCGCTGCCGGCTCTGGATCTTGGCGTCCAGGATCTGGTCGAAGGTGTACCTGACGTCCGCCGACGTGAACGGCACGCCGTCGTGCCACTTCACGTCGCGGCGCAGGTTGAAGGTCCACCGCCGGCCGTCGGCGGACACCGTCCAGCTCTCCGCCAGGTCGGGCGACGGCCGCAGGCCGCTGGGGCTGGGCCGGACCAGCGCGCTGAACAGGACCTTGTTCACCAGGACGGACGAGATGTCGGTGCCGGTGATGGGGTTCATGATGGGGTCGCCGAGCAGCGAGATGCTGACCACCCCGCCTTTCTGGACGCCGGCGGGCGCCGCCGCCGTCGGGGTGACCGCCGGTATCCAGCCCGCCACCAGCAGTACTGCGGCCAGCCCGATCCCCAGAATCCGGATAACACCCTGCCTCATCGAACTCACACCTCCCTCCGATCTCCCTTCACGCTCGACCTGCCCGTTCAACCTCCACACTCAGCCTGCACACTCACGCGACGCGTTCCTGCACGCTCGCCTCCCGCGTCAGGTCTCACGTCCCCGAATCCCTTGCCCCGTCCCCTACTCGATTACGCCGAGCACGCGCAGCGTGCGCCCCGCGGCTTCCAGGTTCTTGGTCCACATCTCGGCGTAGCTGCGCCGGAACGCAAAGCCGCTGGCGCCGGCAGCGTGGGCCGCCCTGATGTGCGCCTCGACGTCTTCCGGCGCCGTCTTCCGGATCCCGGGCGGCGTCGGCAGGTCGATGCCCACGCCGGCGTAGACCGGGACGCGCCCGCCCGCGCCGTCCACGACCCGCCTGATCTCGCGGCGCGTGTACTCGGGCCCGAACCCGCGTGCGGGCAGCCCGTCCCACGGCCCCTCGTCGTAGCCCATGATGCGGTAGAATCCGGCAAGCAGGTCGGGCGCCCGCACGTCCTTGAACGCGGTGGCGGCCAGCGACTCCAGGTGCCGGACCACCGAGACGCCGCCGGTGTTGTGGGTCACCAGCGGCAGCAGGTAGTCGCAGAACTCCCTGATCTCGGCGTAGTCCCACTGCGCCCGTAGCAGCGGCCAGATGTTGGCATTGTGCCAGACCAGGATGCCGAAGCGCAGGCGATGATCGATGTGCTTGACGAGCCCGTACAGCCGGCGCAGGAACCCGTGGTAGCGCGTCAACCAGAACTTCTCCCACACCAGCGCCTGGGGGTGACGCAGCAGCTCGCGCAGGAACCCGATGAAGTACCCGTCGGTGGGACGCAGTTCGCCGACGCGCACGGCCTCCACGTACCGCCACGCCGCCTCGAAGTCCGCCCGCGCCGCCACGGGGTCGAGCCCCGCGTCGCGCGCGGCGCGGCAGCAGTGGTCGCAGAAGCACACCGGCGCCCCGCCGTCGATGACCTGACCCAGCGGCCCGTGCCGCTCCATCCCCCACAGCAGGCCGGCCGCGGGATAACTCTTCATCAGGTCTTCCACCAGGGAGAAGACCCACTCGCCGTACGCCGGGTTGGTCAGGCACGGCCCGTCCGACAGGCGCCCCAGCGCGTCCACCTCCAGGGTGTGGGGAAACCCCGGGGGCGTGGGGTCGCGGCGGCCGTGGCCCAGCGCGTCCAGGAAGTAGGGCACGACGTCGATCCCGCGCGGGCGTGCCGCGTCGGCGGCCAGCGCCATGACGTCGACGCCCCGGTACTCGGGATCGGGCGCGCGGAAGTCGTGGATGAACGTATTGCGGTAAAACTCGGTGTGCGGATCGAAGAACGCGCCGCCTTTCAATTCCATCGGCTCGGGCATGCCGTGATCGCGCCAGGGCTCGGAGGGGTTGGGCGTGAGGCGGCCGGCGATGACCGACGAGTGGGAGTAGGCGGGCAGGAAGATGGTGGTGACGCCGATAGTGGACCGCAGGTAATCCATGACGCGGTCGGCGCCCTCGTCGATGAGGCTGATGCCGGGAACGATGATGCCCACGAAGGGGCTGGACATCAGGCCACTCCCTGCGGAGACGCGTCCGCAGACGCAGGGTCCAAGTCCACGGTATCTTCGTGAAACATTCCAGAGGAGGGTTTCGGTGCGGCGGCTGAGATGCCCTGCCGGCTCGGATGCGCCTGCGCGGATGGTGCGCCACCAGAATCAGCCGGGTCAGCCACCTCGAAGACACCTCTCCTCCTGGTTTGACGATTGTTATCAAATGGAGTACAATTGTTATCGAAATGAGTACAGATATTCGGTCGGCCAGGCAACCGCGCGTGCCCCCGGTACTCCGGACCCTTCTCGGGTCCGCGGCCCGGGCGAAACTGCTCTCCCATTTCCTGCTTCACCCGGGGGAAACGTTCCACGTACGCGCGCTGCAGCGCATCCTCGGCGAGCCCGCCGGCAATCTCCTGCGCGATCTCCGCCGTCTCCAGGCGATCGACCTCCTGCAGGCCGAGCGAGTCGGCAATCAGGTGCGCTATGCCTTGAACCAGGGTCATCCTCTCTATCAGGATCTGCAGCGCCTCGTCGTCAGAGCGTCTGCAGCCCACACCATCCTCAAAGACGCACTCAGCCTCCTCAAGGGTATCGAGCTTGCCTTCCTCTACGGTTCCTTTGTCAGGGGTGACGCCGACGTTCGCAGTGACCTGGATCTCATGGTGATCGGTAGCGTGTCCGACAGGACACTCACTCCGGTGCTGGCACGAGCCGAGCGCGTGCTTGGCAGGGAGGTGGCATACACACGCTTCAGCCGGGCGGAAGCACGGGCCAAAGCTCAGCAGGCCGGCTCGTTCGTGCAGAGCGTCTTCTCCGGGCCAAAGATCGTGTTCATCGGGCGCGAGGATGACGAGCTATTCAGACTTGCTGAGAGATAAGAAGATCCGTCGAGAATCGGCCGTCAGGCATCAGGTGGCTGCGCAGCTCGTCGCCGCCCGGCGGGACCCGGACACAGCCCGCAGGCTTGGACCCGAGGAGGAGTGGGCGTACACCATTGCCTACAACGCGATGCTGCTTGCGGGCAGGGCAGTGATGTTCTCCGAGGGGTACCGGCCGACGACGGGTGAAGGAGGCCACGCAGCCGTAGTAGAGTTCCTGCGCATCCGGCTTGGCGCTCGGTTCCAGCCGGCGATCGATCTCATGGATCGCATGCGCCGCCAGCGCCACCGAATCGTTTATGAAACCGCTGGATCGGTATCCCCGTCTCAGATCGCAGAAGCCGTGGGAATCGCCGAAGACTTCGTGACAAAGGTTGAAGCACTGCTTCGTGGTTCCAGCGACGACGGGACGAACGGCTAGATCGAGCGTATCAAACGGCGATAGCATCTCAACTTGCTTCCGGACATCGGAAAAGGGGAACTCTCAAGGAGCGACAACTCTTTGAAGTCTTCTCAGCGCCTCGTCGATCGATATGGCGAAGCATCGGCCCTTGTCGTCGTGCCCCTTTACATAGGCCACAATTCGGCCCACTAGGTCGAACACCGGACTCCCGCTTCTCCCCTGTGGACAACTGGCCCCCTCGATGAGCAGTGCAGTCGCCGTCGATCCAGATCCAGATATCACAAATAGACTGTCTCTCGCCACAAAAGGCCCGACACGGACTATGGTTCCCCGAGACAGGACGGGTACATCCATATGCTGATCGTCGTATCCCATCACGAAAACCTCGCCACCCACTTTCCCGACGCCGACCCGCTCGCGCGCCTGCCCTTCTATCTCCACGCCTTTCCCGAGGCCCAGGATGGCAAGATCGGCCACTTCGTCTGCAGTGAGGATCTCCGCTGGGTGAGCACGCTTCGGCGCAAAGGCCGGGCTGGCCCAAATTTCCACTGTCGACCCGAGACGCGTGCGCGCCTGCTCGACAATGTGCCTGTTTGTCATAATGAACGACCGTTGGGCCCGCACCAGGATAAAGCCGCTGCCCTGAAAAGCAAACCCTCTTCCTTGACGCACGAGGACCCTGGCAAGACGCCATTTCTGGGCTTCTACCACAGATGGAGCTCTCATTCGTTGACGCTGAAAGAGAAAGATTGCGATAACACAGATAATCGCCGCGAGCATACCAACAGCCAAGAGCACCGATCTGTGCCTGGTCACAACGTGGCCACGATCCCCCACGGGCTCAAGACAGCGCGGACAAGCGAACTCAAACTCCGAACCAGGCCCAGCTTCAAATACTTTCTCGAGTACGCGGCTACCAGAACCCCATCTCCTTCAGCCACCCGAAGGATTCTTCGGGCGTCCCCTCCGGCCGATACTCCAGGCTCACGTACCCCTGGTAGCCGATCTCGTCCAGGCGGCGCAGCAGGAAGGGAAAGTTGATCTCCCCGGTGCCCGGCTGGTGCCGGCCCGGCACGTCGGCGATCTGGATGTGAGGGATGCGCTGCAAGTTGTTGATGATGGTGGTGGTGAGATTTCCCTCCATGATCTGCATGTGGTAGACGTCGTACTGCAGGGCGATGTTAGGGTGGCCCACGTCGTCCATCAGGCGGAAGGCCTGCCGGCTCGTAGTCAAGTAGAAGCCCGGCGTGTCCGTGTCGTTGAGCGGCTCCACCTGGAAGCGCAGGCCTGCCTTCTCCAGTTCGGTGGCGGCGTGGCGCAGGTTGTCCACGAGACACGCGTGCTGCTCCGCCTCCGGCACGTCCCGGAGGCGCACCCCCACCAGGCCGTTGACGCGGGGTACGCGCAGGCGGCGCGCGATCTCGATCGACTTCGCCACGCCGTCCCGGAACTCACCGCGCCGCGCCGGGTGGTTAGCGAGCCCCCGCTCCCCCGCGGCGAAGTCGCCCGCGGGCAGGTTGAAGAGGATCAACTCCAGACCGAGCCGCTTCAGCTCGCGCTCGATACCGTCCACGTCTTCCCCGTACGGGAACATAAACTCCACGGACCGGAACCCGGCGCGCGCGGCGCGCTCGAAGCGCCGGAGCAGCGGGACGTCGGTAAAGAGCAGAGACAGGTTGACCGCAAATCTGGGCATAACTCACCTCTTCAGTCCGGATAGCTTTCCTGCGCGCGGAGCTCGTGCGCCTCCTTCGCTCCAATCACTATCGCCCTTCGGCTGACCTCTCCTCTTCGTCAATCAGCGTCTGCAGTGTGCCGTACAGAGGCGCCACCGCAGTGTAGATATCGTTGTACAGCCCGGACCACTCGGCGTAGCGCGCCGCGTTCCCTTCGTCGGGCCGCGCGGTCTCCACCGTGGGGTTCATCCGCCTGGCAACGTCCGCCAGATCGCGGGCCTTCAGGGCTCCCACGGCCGCGGCCGCCAGCAGCATGGCGCCCAGCGATGCGGCCTCGGGCTGCGCCGGCATCGCCACGGGCACACCGGCAACGTCGGCGATGATCTGCCGCCACAGCGCGCTCCGCGCGCCTCCTCCCGCGGCCACCATCGCGTCCACCGACGCGCCCGCGCGCCCCAGCACCTCCAGGCACGCCCGCACCTCGTACGCCACCCCCTCCATCACGCTGCGTGCCAGGTCGCCCAGCGTGTGGCCGAGGGTCAATCCAAACCACATCCCGCGCGCCGCGGGGTTCCAGCGCGTCGCCCGGGCGCCAATGAAGAACGGCAGCAGGAAGACGCCGCGAGCGCCCGGCGGGCTCTGGGCCGCCAGCGCATCCAGCGCCGCGTAGTCCAGACGGTTTCCCAACAGGTCGTACCGCAGCCAGCGCAGGATCGACCCCGACGCGCTCAGGCCCTGCTCCAGCAGGTACGCGCCCGGCAGGCAGTGCGCCGAGCACAGCACGCCCGGCGGGACTATCTCCGGCATCTCACCAACCACCCGTGACACGTTGGTGGTCGTCCCGGTGGAAACCATCGCCGCACCGCCCGCCAGGCCGAGCCCCAGCGCTTCGCAGGCGCGGTCTCCCGCGCCCAGCGCCACGGGGCTGCCAGCCGGCAGCCCCAGGACGCCCGCGGCCTCGGGGCGCAGCGTGCCCGGCGCCGCCGACGACGGATGGATGCGCGGAAACTGCGCAACCGACACACCGGCCTCCGCCGCGGCCTGTGCCCACCATCTCTCCGCGCGGAGGTCGTACAGCATCGTGCGCGACGCCAGCGAGGGATCCGTGGCGAAGGACCCGGTCAGGCGGTGGTACAGGCAGTCGCGCGGCTGGAGAAAGAGATGCGCGCGGCGGGTGATCTCGGGCTCATGCCGCCGAAGCCACAGCAACTTGCTGGCGGTGAAGGTGGCCTCCGCCGCCAGCCCGGTCCGCCGAGGGATTTCGTCGCCGAACCGTTCGCCCAGGTAGCGGGCCTCTTCCACGGCGCGCCGGTCCATCCAGATGATG
>JACQTN010000461.1 GCA_016210785.1 Armatimonadota bacterium | reverse complement strand
TCGGACTCGGCCCAGCCGGTCCTGCGCATGGACGCAATGCGGATTTCCCAGACGCACTGCTAAGCCGGGCGCGGCAGGCTTGACACCGCGTAGCGGGCGAGGCCAGAATGGGGACACTGTGACACCGGAGGACTGCATGCACCGGCTGACGACCCGCAAGGTGAAGGTCGGGAGCGTGGAGATCGGGGGCGGCGCGCCCGTCTCGGTCCAGTCTATGACCATCACGGACACCCGGGACGTGGAGGCGACGCTGGTCCAGATCTACGCGCTGGCCGCGGAGGGTTGCGAGATCGCGCGGGTGGCCGTGCCCGACCGGGAGGCGGCGCGGGCCCTGCGGGAGATCCGCTCCCGCAGCCCGGTGCCCGTGGTGGCCGACATCCACTTCGACTACCGCCTGGCGCTGGCGGCGCTGGAAGCGGGCATCGATAAGCTGCGCATCAATCCGGGCAACATCGGCAAGCCGGAGTGGGTGAGGGTGGTGGCGCGCGAGGCCAGGGCGCGGGGCGTGCCGATCCGGGTGGGCGCCAACATCGGGTCCCTCTCCAAGGCGATGCTGCGGCGCTTCGGCCGGCCATGCGCGGAGGCGCTGGTAGAAAGCGCCGTGGAGGAGATCAAGGTTCTGGAGGACATGGACTTCCAGGACATCGTGGTCTCGGTGAAGGGCAGCGAGGTGCCCATGGCCATCGAGGCCTACCGCATGATGGCGGAGCGGTGCGCCTACCCGCTGCACGTGGGCATCACGGAGGCCGGCACGGCGTGGGCGGGCAGCATCAAGTCCGCGGTGGGCATCGGCGCCGTCCTGGCGCAGGGCATCGGTGACACGATCCGGGTATCGCTGGCGGCCGATCCCACAGAAGAGGTCAAGGTCGCCTACGAGATGCTCAAGGCGCTCAACCTGCGCGCCCGCGGCGTCCAGCTTATCGCCTGCCCGTCCTGCGGCCGGGCGGAGGTGGACATCATCAACATCGCGCAGGAGGTGGAGCGCCGCCTGCAGCGCATGAAGGCGCCGGTGAAGGTGGCGGTGATGGGGTGCGCCGTCAACGGGCCAGGCGAGGCCCGCATGGCCGACGTGGGCATCGCCTGCGGCCGGGGCATGGGGCTCATCTTCCGCGACGGGCGCGTGGTGGCCAGCCATCCCGAGCCGGAGCTGCTGGACCGGTTGATGGAGCACGTGCGCGCCATCGCGCGCGAGAAGTACGGCCACGATGCCGACGGCGAGGCGCAGGGCATCGAAGAGGCGGGCGGGACCCTGACGGCGACGAGCGCCGAGGAGGCGCCGCAACCGGCTTGAACGGCCTGGTCTGGTGGGAAGTGTTTGTGCGGCTGTGTCTGGCCGTGCTGCTCGGTGGCCTGATCGGCATCGAGCGCGAGAGCGTCGAGAAGCCCGCTGGATTCCGCACCCACATTCTGGTCTGTGTCGGCGCCGCGCTGTTCACCCTCGTGTCCCGCGAGGGCTTCTTCGGATCGGGTGCCGATCCCTCCCGCGTCGCCGCCAATATCGTGGTGGGCATCGGCTTCCTGGGCGCGGGGACCATCTGGCGCAGCGGCGCCACCGTCCAGGGCCTCACCACCGCGGCCAGCCTGTGGACCGTGGCGGCCATCGGCACCGCGGTGGGCGTAGGCTACTACTTCGGCGCCGTGATCACCACCGTCATCGTGGGCGCGGTGCTGGTCTTCTTCAAGCGCATCGAGCAGAAATTTCCCAGGCGCGGCATCACCACCCTCAGCCTCCTCACCAACGACCGGCCCGGCCTGCTGGGGCGCATCGGCACCATCCTGGGCGGGTACGGGGTGAACATCGAACAGGTCATCATGGAGGACAAGGGAGACAACAGGGTCAACATCTCGATGGCCGTGCGGGTGCCGTCGCGCGTGAACCGGGAGCGGCTGCTCGTGGAGCTGGGCGAGATCGAGGGCGTGGAAGGAGTCCACTGGGAAGAGTAGAGGTGCGTCGCCCCCTCACCCTTGCCCTCTCCCATCGGGAGAGGGGGAAGAGGAACACTGAACTTTGATCCCGCTATACGACGCCAACCCTGCCCGCACCCGGCCCGTCGTCATCTACGCCATCGTGGCCGCCTGCGCCGCGGCCTTCCTCTACACCTTCTATGGCGTCGGCCCGGAGCCGGGCACCGCGGAGGCGCTGCGGCGCTACGGGATGATCCCCGCCGCGCTCACCGGCCGCGCGCCGCCGGAGGGCGTCCCGCCTTCCCTGACCCTGATCACCTCCATGTTCCTTCACGGCGGCTGGGTCCACCTGATCGGCAACCTCTGGTACCTGTGGATCTTCGGCGACAACGTGGAGGACGCCATGGGGCGCGGCCGGTTCCTCCTCTTCTATCTGGCCGGTGGCATCGCCGGCAGCCTGGCGCACGCCTTCACGCACCCGTCCTCCACCGTGCCTACCATCGGCGCCAGCGGCGCCATCGCCGGCGTGCTGGGGGCGTACCTGGTGCTGTTCCCAGGCGCGCGGATCGTGTCGCTGGTGCCGCTGGGGTGGTTCGCGCAGGTGGTGGAGATCCAGGCGTACATCTACCTGCCGCTGTGGTTTCTGCTCCAGTTCGCCAACGGGATTCTGGCGGTGGGGTTGGGTGGCGGGTCGATGGTGGCCTGGTGGGCGCACATCGGCGGGTTCGCGGCCGGGGTGGTGCTGGGGCGAGTCCTGGCCCGCCGCCGCCGGCCTCGGCCATGAGAAGCTCGCCGCGTTCGAGGGCGTTGAGGACGATGAGGCGCTGCTGGGCACGTGGCGTCAAGGTGATCGTCTCCCCATTCATGCGTTCGAGATTCGCCCCCGGAGGGGGAGGACATAATCACGGAACGTCCACAAGGGCGCGAGCATGATTTGACACGCCGGACACCCTGTGCTATAGTTCCAGGCTGTAACAAGCTGTCACAACTGAATACGCTGGATTCTCTTATCCAGAGTGGCTGAGGGACGGGCCCAATGACGCCCGGCAACCTGGCCGGCCGCCGCCGGACGCTGGTGCCAACTCCCGCGGAATCCGGGGTCCCCAGGAATTCGCTGGCGGAATTCCTGGGGTGAAAATCCAATTCCGAGAGATAAGCAAGATGGATTGCCGTCAGGCAACCCCTCCGAGGAATTGGAGGGGTTTTTTTGCGCCGTGAGTACGGCGAGCGCGGCAGAGTGAAGCACCTTGTAGATACGTCGAACGGGCCGGTGAGTGCGGTAGAGGTGGACACCTTGCACAGGCGTAGAACGTGCCGCACCGCCGGTGACCGGCAAATCTTCACGCGAGGATAGAGGAGGGCTGGCGATGCAGAAGACCTTGGTGGAGAGGAACATCGTCGTGGGGACGCTGCAGTCGGTTTCGGTGGCCGATCAGGAGATCGAGATCGTCGAGCGCAAGGGGATCGGCCATCCCGACTCGATCTGCGATTCCATCATGGAGCGTGTGTCGATCAATCTCTGCAAGGCCTACCATGAGCGGTTCGGACACATCCTGCACCACAACATCGACAAGGCGTTCCTGGTTGCCGGGGAGACCGAGGTCCGGCTGGGCGGCGGCACGGTGAAGGATCCGATGCTGCTCATCTTCGGCGACCGCGCTACCTACTCCGCCAACGGCAAGGAGGTGCCCGTGGCGGAGATCGCCGTGGAGACGGCCAAGCGGTGGATCCGCGAGAACCTCCGCTTCGTCGACCCCGAGGCGCACGTGCGGTACCGCGTGGAGATCAAGCCCGGGTCGCCGGAGCTGGTGGACATCTTCAGCCGCGACGTGGTGGTGGCCAATGATACCTCGGCCGCCGTGGGCTACGCCCCGCTGTCGGAGACGGAGCGGACGGTGAAGGAGACCGAGCGCTTCCTGAACTCCCGCGAGTTCAAGGCGAAGTTCCCGGAGGCGGGCGAGGACATCAAGGTGATGGGCTTCCGCCAGGGGAAGAGCCTGGCGCTCACGGTGGCCGTGGCGTTCGTGGACCGTTTCATCGACAGCGAGGCGACCTACTTCCGGCGCAAGCGCGAGCTCACCGAGGCCGCGGAGGCGCACCTGCGCACCCGGTGCACGATGCCGATCTCGCTCGCCGTGAACCACCTCGACGAGCCCGGCCGCGGCCTGGGCGGGATGTATCTCTCCGTGCTGGGCACCTCCGCGGAGTCCGGCGACAGCGGCCAGATCGGCCGGGGGAACCGCGTCAACGGCCTGATCGCCGTCAACCGGCCGATGGGGACCGAGGCGGCGGCCGGCAAGAACCCGGTCTCCCACGTGGGGAAGATCTACACGATCCTGACCCACCAAGTGGCGCAGAAGGTCTACGAAGAGCTGCACGGCAAGGTCCGCGAGGTGTACGTGTCGATGTGCAGCCGGATCGGCGCCCCCATCGATCAGCCCAAGATCGCGTCCGCGGCGATCATCCTCGAGAAGGGCGCCCGGCGGGAGCGCGTGCTCAGCCAGGTGCGGGACATCCTCGACCGGGAACTGGCCGACATCCACCGGCTGACGCGCGAGCTGTCGGAAGGCAAGTATCCGGTCTGTTAGCCCGTGCATGACATCCGGTCCTGCCCCGTGAAGTCGCGACGAGTTCACGGGGCGGGACCGTCCTGTTGCGAGCGTGTCCAGGAACCGCCTCAGCCCCTGCGTGGCGTCCCCCTCACCCTGGACCGCTACTCCCATGCAAGGTGAGACGGGGTTTGGCACCGCCCACGCAGCTTCTGGCCTCTCCCCGTACGGGAGAGGGGTAAGAGGTATCCTGAGGGGCATGCGCCCGCGCGTCTGGTGTGTCCTGTGCTGCGCCGCCGCCGCCCTCCTGCTCTCCGGCTGCCGCGTCGAGCGTCGGGCGGGGCCGGAGAGCGTCGAGGCCCTGCGGGTTGACCGCGTCTTCCGCCTGAGCGAGCGGGTGGCGCTCAGCGCCGCCGCCTGGTCGCCGGATAGCCTCCGCCTCTCCTTTGGCACGCAGGGAGGGGTGTGGACCGTCGGCGTGGCGGACCGGGCAGAACAGTTCGTGGCGGCCGCCGGCACCGTTACCTCCGTCTCTTGGTCGCGCGCCCTGGATCTCCTCGCCTACGTCGACCGTGGCCGGCTGTTCACCGTGAAGCCCGATGGCTCCGCGCTGAGGGCCGTGCCCCTGCCCGGCCTGGCCACCGGCGTGGCGTGGGCGCCTGGCAGCGACCGCATGGCTGTGTCGGTGCTCCCGGATGCGCCCGCGGAGAGCCGCGCCCAGGTGTGGCTCGCCAGCCGCGACGGCGGATACCGCAAGCTGGTCGTGGAGAGCGGCGCCGGGGCGGCGGTGCGCACCCTGCAGTGGTTCCCGGACAACCTCTACCTCTTTTACACCACAGCCGCGGCAGGCTCGCCGGGCGTCGGCGAGGCCTGGCGCGTCCGCATCGCGTATCCCGACCGCGTCCGGTTGCCGCTCATCCCGGACAGCGCGGCGATGGTCTCCCTGGCGCCCAACGGCCGCGACATGGCCTTCGTGGCCACCGCCGGCGACGAGGTGCGCGGGGACATCAGGGGCATGCGCACGGACGGGAGCGTTGCGCGCATCATGGTCCCGGCCGCCGGCCGCGTGGCCGCCCTGACCTGGGCGCCCCAGGCAGACAAGATCGCGTACGCCGTCGTGCGGGACGAAGCCAATGCGGAGATCTGGATGGCCGACGCCAGCGGCCGCGCCCGGGCGAGGATCGCGCACTACCGGATGGAGTTTCCCGATCCCCACATCGCGCTTTCGCTGGTGTGGGCACCCGACGGCCGGCAGATCGCCTTCGGTACCAACACGGGGAGCTTCACGGGGCCGGTCTGGGTGGCCCGCCTCGAGCGACGCTGATGCTTGTGCCCCACCCGCCCCACCCCCCCATCCTTGACATACCGGGCGGCGCCGCTACAATAATCTAGGCTAAGGGAAGGTGCTCAGGGGGACTTGACAAATGCCTATCTACGAGTATCGCTGCACCAAGTGCGGGCACCAGTTTGAGGTCTACCAGCAGGTCTCCGATGCCCCTGTGTCCACGTGCGAACAGTGCGGTGGGTCCGTCCGCCGGGTCTTCTCCCCGGTGGGGATCATCTTCAAGGGCTCGGGGTTCCACGCCACCGACTACCGGAAAAATTCCGCCCCCAGCGACGGGGGCGGCGCCAAGCCCACCGCCTCCGACTCCAAGTCCGGCGACGGCAAGGCCAAGGCGGGCGAGTCGGCGTCCAAGTCAAGCTAGGTTCTGGCGTTCGGGAAACGCAGCATCGGGGCATGGCGGCCCGGCCATGCCCCGCATGTTTCTGTGGGGTCTGCTCGTCCTGCTGGGGCTCGTCGCGCGCGTGCAAGCCGCGTCGCCCCCTGCGGCGGAACTGCACGTCAGGGCTGGCTTTGCCGGCCTGGCCCGGCCCGGTGCCTGGCTGCCGCTGGCCGTCACGCTCAATGTGTCCGCCGATCTGGACGGCATCGTCTCAGTCGAGGTCCGCGAGGGGGGCAGGCTGGAAGGCCCCGCGGTGACTCGCTATATAAGGAAGGTCCACGCGCGGCCAGGCGTCGCGGCCCATCTGGCGCTGGCGGTGCCGTATCCCGATCCGCGCTGGCCGCTCGTGGTGCGCGCCCTGCGAGACGAGGTCGAAGTGGCCCGCACTGAGGTGATACCCACCCGGGGGGAGATGCTGGTGCTGGTGGTGGTGCGCGAGCAGGCGGGGCATGGTCCCCTGGCGGAACTGCCCGGCGTGCGCGTCGCCTACCTGGAAGAGGACGGCCTGCCCCGCTCCTGGGCGGAGTACGAGGGGGTATCCTGGCTGGTGCTCCGCGACCTCTCGCCACGCCGGCTCGATCCGGCGCAGCGCCGTGCGGTGGAACAGTGGGTCGCTCTCGGCGGCCGGGTGCTGCTGGCGGTGGGCGAGGGAGGAGGGCTGGCCGTGCAGGCCCTGCCGGAGGCACTGCGTCCGGTGGCGACCACAGGCCGCACGGTCCAGGTGGGCGGCGCGACCCTGGCCGGACGCTTCGGCGGGCAGATCACGAGTCCCCTCCCGGCGGCGCAGGCGAACCTTTCCGGGGCGGCGACGGCCGCGGTGTCCGAGGCGGGCGTTCCTCTCATCGTTGAGCGCCGGCACGGGTGGGGCAGGGTCGTGGCCTGGACGTTCGACGACCGCGACCCTGTGCTGGCCCGCTGGACCGGCCGGTCCCGGCTCTGGCGGGACCTGCTGGCGTCGGGACCACACCGGCCCGTGGCGGGACCCGAGATCACGTCCATCATCCCGACCTCGCACCCCATCCCGGCGCGCCTCCACCTGCAGGCCGGGCTGTGGCTTCTGATTTACATCGCGGGCGCGCGTGTGGCCGGCCGCCTCCTGCGCCGCGGGCCGGCCTGGTGGGTGCTGTTCGGCGCCGGGCTTGCGCTCGCCACGTGGGGCTTCGGCATGGTGGCCTGGCAGGTGAGGGCGGGGACCATGGCCCTGGTGGAGATGACCCTGGTAGAGGCGGCGCCGGGTGGCGACGCAGCCCGGGCGACCGCATTCCTGCGCGTGCTGGCGCCGTACGGACAGGCCTTCCGCCTGCGCGCGGCCGGCGGGGTGCTGGCGATCCGGCCGCTGGGACCGACGTCGGGCACGGTGATCGAGGGTGGGTCCGACGCGGTCCAGGTGAGTGGGGCTGCGGTGCGCGGTGCGGCGCATCCCACGCTGGAGGCCTCGGGCGTGATTTCCGCGCCGGCGCGCGGGGTAAGCCGCGAGACTCCCGACGCGCTCACCGTCGTCATCGAGCGCAGGGCGGACGCGGCGGTGGGCGAGGCCTTCGTGTACTTTCGTGGACAGGTGCAGCGCCTGGCAACCGTGCCGCCCGGGCAATCGACCCACCGGCTGGACCCCGGACGGTGGGCGAGTCCTGACGACGCGATGGCAGACCCGCTGCGCCGCTGGGTCTTTTCCCGTCTGAGGGCCGATGCTATAATCGAACAGGACGTGCCGTGGCTGATCGGCACCCTCGACGACTCCCGCCTGATCACAAAGATCGAGGGCGGCGCCTCTTCGGTGCGGGCGCAAGTGTTGCTGGTGCCGCTGCCCACCCGCTAGGAGCGCGTCTTGGTCGTGCGGCATTCATGCGCAGGCCCAGCTTGGCTGAGGCCGAGCATCAGC
>JACQTN010000471.1 GCA_016210785.1 Armatimonadota bacterium | reverse complement strand
GGTTTAGGCTGGTGAAGTGCCCCGGTCGGGTTCGACACCTGCCTCGCCCACCAGACCGCTGTGCCGGATTCGTGTCCGGGCCTCCCCCACTTTCCAAAGGAGTTTGTCCTCCACATAGCAAACCCCGACTCTCATCGCGTGCCCCTTGCGTCATCGCGGACCGTACGCTAAGATTGTTGAAGGTTTTCACCTGTCTGAAGTGATGCGGGGGGAGGCACCCGATGACAACTGCTAGCCCGGGACCGTCCGGCCAGATCTGGAACGCCGTCAAGCGCGTGGGCGCGGTGGGCCTGATCGCCGGAACGCTCAGCGCCTGGGCGGGTCTCCTGGGGTACATGGTCGCCGCGGCCGTGTCCGCGGCCAATCCCGGCAGCACCAGCCTCCTCATCCGGTGGATGGCGGCGCTGGCCTCGGGCGCGGACCTGGCCCGGATCATCCTCTTCTGGGGCGGCTGGCAGGTCCTCAGCGGCCCGGCGTGGGCGGTCCTGTTCGCCTTCTGGTTCGCGCCGGGCGTGAAGGGCGCGGTCTGGGCCCAGGGCATGCGTTTCTCTCTCATCCCGTGGGCTGCCACTAACGCCTTCTTTCTGCCCGCCATCGGCCTGGGATTCTTCGGTTGGAACCTGGGCCCGCTGCCCGCGTTCGGCAGCCTGGCGGTCTCCCTGCTCTTCGGAGCGCTGGTAGGCCTCGGGAGCAAGCAGGCCGGCGTGGTGGAGGAGAGCTTCCCCGAGCCGGATGACGCGCCCGCGGACGCGCTGGCGCCGGCCCGCAGCACCGAGCGCACCTCCGCGCTCCTGATGGGATGGTCGCTGCTGGCCATCGTCGTCATGGGCGTGCTGTTCACGCTGGCGGCGAAGCAGCAGTGGTGGATGCCGCCGGTGGCCTCGCAGCACGGCGGGGAGATTGACCGGCTCTTCACGGTCACGCTGGTGATCACCGGCGTGGTCTTCATCCTGGTGCAGGCCACGCTGGGTTTCTTCGTGATGCGCTTCAGCGAGCGCAACGTGGTGAGCGCCATCCACTGGCCCGAGCACCACAGCCTGGAGCTCACCTGGATTCTCGTCCCGGCCGCCGCCCTGACCGTCCTGACTCTGATGGGCGGGCTGGTCTGGACCAGGGTGCACGCCGCCCCGCCCGCCGACGCCATGACGGTGGAGGTGACCGGCGAGCAGTTCGCCTGGCGCATCCGGTATCCGGGCAAGGACGGCGTCTTCGGCCGCACCGACCCCAGGCGGATCGCCGCGGACAACCCGCTGGGGCTGGCCCCCGACGATCAGGCCGGCAAAGACGACATCGTGCTGGCCGCGGAGCTGCGCCTGCCCGAGGGCCGGCCGGTGCGTGTGCGGTTGCGCGCCAAGGACGTGCTCCACAGCTTCTTTCTGCCCAACCACCGGGTGAAGCAGGACGCCGTTCCCGGGCGGGTGATCGAGATCTGGTTCGTGCCCACCCGCGCCGGCGACTATTCCATCGCGTGCGCGGAGCTGTGCGGCGTGGGGCACTACATCATGCGCGGGGCGGTGAAGGTGCTCCCGCCGGCGGAGTTTGACTCCTGGCTGGCCTCGCAGGGACGCCGTTGAGGATTCCTCTTCTCCCTCTCCCCTCCGGGGGGGCGCCGGTGCGCCGCGAAGCGGGTGCGCCGTGAGTGGGTGAGCGCGGTAGAGTCGTGCACCTTGCCCAGACGTTGAACGTGTCGCGCGGTAGAGAGCAACGCCTCGCAGGAGAGTGGCACGTGCCGGTGAGCGCCCGTGCAATGAGGCACCTTACGCTAAGAGTGGAACGTGCCGGTAGGGTGAGGGGCCGGCGCCGGTACGGCGGGCGCGACGGCGGGTAGATACATAGAGGAGAGGACGATGGCGACGCTCGAGGCGCGTGAACACGCACACCCGGCCCCCGAGGCCCACGAGCACGAACACGAGCTGGGCTTCTTCCGCAAGTACATCTTCAGCCTCGACCACAAGATCATCGGGCTGCAGTACTACTTCACGTCGCTGTTCATGGCGCTGGTGGGTGGCACGCTGGCCATGCTGATGCGCGCGCAGTTGGGGTGGCCGGGCCGGGAGTGGCCGCTGCTGGCCAGCCTGTTTCCGGGCGGGTTCCAGGGCGGGCAGATGACGCCCACCTTTTACTACGCCCTGGTCACCATGCACGGCACCATCATGATCTTCTTCGTGCTGACCACGATCCTGAGCGGCGGATTCGGCAACTTCCTCATCCCGCTGCAGATCGGCGCGCGCGACATGGCGTTCCCGTTCCTGAACGCGCTCTCCTACTGGCTGTTCCCGCCGGCCATCATCGTGCTGCTCGCCGCGTTCTTCGTGGAGGGCGGGGCGCCCGGGGGCGGGTGGACCGTCTACCCACCGCTCAGCGCTCTGAAGGAGGCCGCGCCCGGTTCGGGGCTGGGGATGACGCTGTGGCTGATCGCCCTCTTCATCCTGATTCTCTCCTTCCTGTTCGGAGGGTTGAACTACATCACCACGATCCTCAACCTGCGGGCGCGGGGCATGTCGATGACCCGCCTTCCGCTGACGACCTGGTCGCTGTTCATTACCGCCGTGCTGATGCTGCTCTCCTTCCCGGTGCTGATGGCTGCGGCGGTGATGCTGCTGTTCGACCGCCTCGGCGGCACCAGTTTCTTCGTGCCGGCCGGCCTGGTGGTGGGCGGCAAGCTGATCCCCCACGCGGGCGGGCAGCCCCTGCTGTGGCAGCACCTGTTCTGGTTCCTGGGGCACCCGGAGGTGTACGTGCTGATCCTGCCGCCCATGGGCATGGTGTCAGACATCCTGGCCACCCACGCCCGCAAACCCATCTTCGGCTACCGCTTCATGATCGGCTCCATGGCCGCCATCGGGTTCCTCAGCTTCGTCGTGTGGGGCCACCACATGTTCGTGAGCGGCATGCACCCGCTGCTGGGGACGGCGTTCATGGCCACCTCCCTGGTGATCGCCGTGCCGTCGGCCGTGAAGACCTTCAACTGGCTGGCCACCCTGTGGCGGGGGAAGATTCGCTTTACCTCGGCCATGCTATTTGCCGTCGGCTTCGTCTCCCTCTTCGTCACCGGAGGGCTGACCGGCATCTTCCTGGGCTCGCCCGCGGTGGACATCCAGCTCACGGACACGTACTTCGTGGTCGCCCACTTCCACTTCGTCATGGCCAGCGCCGCGCTGTTCGGCGTGTTCGGGGGCACGTATCACTGGTTCCCCAAAATGTTCGGCCGGCTCATGGACGAGAGGCTGGGCCGCCTCCACTTCTGGCTCACCTTCGTGGGCATCTACGGCACCTTCTTCCCCATGCACTACCTGGGGACCGCGGGCATGATGCGGCGCATCTACTCCCCGGACGTCTACCCGCACCTGCAGCACCTGGGCGGCCTCAACGCGGTGATCTCCGTCAGCGCCTTCGTCCTGGGCGCGGCGCAGCTCATCTTCGCCTACAACTTGTTCTGGAGCATGTTCCGCGGGAAGAAGGCTGACCGGAACCCGTGGGGAGCGAACAGCCTCGAGTGGACGGTCCCGTCGCCTCCTCCGCACGGGAACTGGGGCGCTGAGGAGCCGGTTGTGCACCGCTGGGCATACGACTTCAGCGTGCCGGGCGCGCCGCAGGACTTCATCCCTCAGACGGTGCCGGCCCTGCCCGCCGCGGTGCCCGGAGACGGCGGGGCGCACGGCGCCTCGGGGAGCAGGTGACGGGCGTGGCCGAGACGCTTCTGCGGCAGCGGCCGGGAAACGGCGCAGTGGGCGGCGCCGGCCGCGGACCGGGCGGCAACGGCGGCGGGTCGGGGGCCGGCGTGGCGCCGGTGGATGCCGGGCGCCTGGGGCTGTGGCTCCTGCTGGCGGCGGTGACGATGCTCTTCGCCAGCTTCACCAGCACCCTGCTGATGCGCCGCGCCGCGCCCGACTGGACGCCCATCCCGCTGCCGGGCATTCTCTGGGTGAACACCGCGGCGCTCCTGGCCAGCAGCGCCGCGCTGGAGTGGGGCCGTCGGCGGGTGAGGGTGGGGGACGTGGCAGGCCTCCGCCTGGGGCTGCTGGCGGCGTCCGTGCTGGGCGCCGGCTTTGTGGCAGGGCAGATGGTCGCCTGGAGGCAACTGGCCGCCATGGGCGTCTTCCTGCGCACCAACCCGCACAGCTCCTTCTTTTACCTGCTGACCGGCGCGCACGGCCTGCACCTGGTGGTCGGGGTGCTGGTGCTCCTCTACGTGCTGGCCCGGGCGCTGCTGGGACGGTACTCGGCGCAGGCGTACGGCGGCGTGGGCCTGGCCGCCACCTACTGGCACTTCATGGACGGGCTGTGGCTGTACCTGTTCCTGCTGCTGTTTGCCATTTAGAATACCTCTTACCCCTCTCCCACGGGAGGTGGCGCGAAGTGGGTGAGCGCGGTACGAGGAAACGCCCTGCAAACGCCTTGCAGGGAGCAGCACGTGCCGGGGTGAGGGGGAGACCGAACACGCTTCGAGGGGGATCATGAGCGCCGAAGACGCGGTGATGGAAGAACAGCGGGTCCTGGCTTCCGACTGGGGCGGCGGCAAGTCGCCGGTGGGGACGAGCTGGGGCAAGCTGATGATGTGGCTTTTCCTCATGTCGGACGCCCTGACCTTCGCCGGGCTGCTGGTGGGGTACGGGGTCATGCGCATGTCCGCCGGGCGCTGGCCCTACCAGTACAACATCTTCAACATCAACGCCGTGGTCGGCCCCATGACCTTCATCCTGATCTGCAGCAGCGTGACTATGGCGGCGGCGGTGGCGGCGGCGCGGATGAACGATCACCGCAAGGTCCGGCTGTTCCTGGGGCTGACCATCCTGGGCGGCCTGATGTTCCTGAGCATGCAGGCCTACGAGTGGTCTCACTTCATCGGCGAGGGCGCGCGGCTCACCACCAACCCCTGGGGCGTGCCCATGTTCAGCACCACCTTCTTCGTCATCACGGGATTCCACGGCAGCCACGTCACCAGCGGCGTGATCTACCTGCTGGTGGTGGCGGGCAAGGAGGGGCGCAGGCGGTACTCCGCCGAGACCATCGAGATCGCCGGGCTGTACTGGCACTTCGTGGATCTGGTCTGGGTCTTCATCTTCACGCTGCTGTACCTGATTTGAGGATGCCCATCCCAGGACGCGCAGGACTCGCGACGGGTGACGGGGGGACGCGGGCGATGGCAGACGCACACGACAAGGCCCATGAGGGCGGCTACAAGGTCTACGTCGTCACCTGGTTCTGGCTGCTGGTGCTCACCGTGCTGGAGATTGGCGTGGTGCTCACCCGCATCCCGCGCCTCGTGATGGTCCTGTGCCTGATCAGCCTGGCGCTGCTCAAAGCCGTGCTCATCGCCGCCTACTTCATGCACCTGCGGTTTGAACGCATCAGCCTGGCCTACATCGTCACCACCCCGCTGATCCTGGCCACCATCCTCTTCTTCGCCCTGGTGCCCGACGCCACGCGCGTGCTGGGGATCCGCTGAGGCAGGGAATCGCTGAGGCAGGGAACGCAGGGGGGGAGGAAGTATGGAACGGCACAGGCTGAAGCTGCTTCTCATCCTGGGGCCGCTGGTCCTGATCGTGCTGCTGCACGGGTACGCCCATGGGCCGGTGTCGGGGGCGCCAGGCATTGACTTCGGCATCGTGCTGATTATGCTGGCGCCCTACGCAGTTTTCACCACCGTCGCCTGGTTGATCTACGCCGCGTACCGACGGCAGGCCGCGGGGACGGCGCACCCGCCGGTCTCCGGCGGCTCGGGCACGGGCGCCTCCTGGGAAGCGCCGGAGCCCTCCACCAACGGCCGGAAGACCGCCCGCAACGGCCGCCGCCCGTGACCGCCGCCGCGTCGATGGATCGTCTCCGCCGGCTGGCCACCATCACCGCCGTCCTCACCTACCTCCTGGTGATGCTGGGCGGCCTGGTGCGCGCCACTGGCGCCGGGTTGGCCTGTCCGGACTGGCCCCTGTGCCACGGTCGGATCCTCCCGCCTCTCGAGACGCCCGTCCTGATCGAGTGGACCCACCGGCTGGTGGCCTCGGTGGTCGGCCTCTTCACCGTGGCCACGGCGTGGGCGGCGCGGTCGCAGCGGAAGGCGGCGCCCCGCGTGGCGCGCCTGGCGTGGCTGGCCGTGGTGCTGCTGATCGCACAGGTGCTGCTGGGGGCGCTCACCGTGCGCCTGCACCTGGCCGCGGGAGTGGTGGTGGCCCACCTGGCGCTGGGCCTGGCCTTCCTCACCACCATCACGCTGATCGTTCTGGCGGCGGACGACGCGCGCGTCAGGCCCTCCCCTGGAAACGCCGAGCCTCCCTCTGCGCCCCGCTCCAGCTTCCGCTTCGGCCACCTGGCCGTGCTGGCCGCGGTGGGCGTCTTCGGGGCCAGCCTGCTGGGAGGATACGTGGGCAGCAGCGGCGCCGCCCTGGCCTGCCCGGACTGGCCCCTGTGCTACGGCCGGCTCGTCCCGCCGCTGCGCGGCCCGATCCTGGTCCAATTCATCCACCGCATGGCCGCCCTCACGGTCGGCCTGCTGATCCTGGTCACCACCCTGCGTGCTTCCCGCGCGCAGCGCCATCACCCCGGCGTGGGTCCGGTGGCCCGCGCCGCGCTGGTGCTGCTGGCCGTCCAGGTGCTGCTGGGCGGGCTGAACGTGAGCCTGCGTATCCCCGCAGCGGTGACCACCATCCACCTGGGCGTGGCCGCCGCGTTGCTGGTGCTCCTGGTGATCCTGGCCTTCCGCGCCTGGCAGCCGCCGGTGGTGGCGGGCGGGGAGACCGCCGGGGGCGTGGCCTACGCCGCCGCGACGCCGGACGCGGGGGCGGTGCTACGGGCGTGGGGGCGCGCCGCCGCGGACTACGTCCACCTGACCAAGCCGCGCATCATCGTGCTGCTGCTGGCCACGGCCTACGCGGCCATGTGGATGGCGGCCCGCGGCGCGCCCGATCCGGTCCTGGCCCTGCTCACGCTGCTGGGCGGCGCGCTGGCGGCCGGCGGGGCCAACGCCATCAACTGCTACGTGGATCGGGACATCGACGGGGTGATGGCCAGGACGCGAACCCGCCCGCTGCCGGCCGGACGGGTGCCACCGGGCCGGGCGCTGGCGTTTGGGATCGCGCTGGGCGTCGCGTCCTTCCTCCTCATGGCCGCGTGGGTGAACGTGCTGAGTGCGGTGCTGGCGCAACTGGCGCTGCTCTTCTACGTGGGCGTGTACACCCTGTGGCTCAAGCGCAGCACGCCACTCAACATCGTCATCGGCGGCGCGGCGGGCGCGGTCCCGCCCATGGTGGGGTGGGCGGCCGTGACGGGACGGCTCGACCTGACCGCCGTCTTGCTCTTCGGCATCATCTTCCTGTGGACGCCGCCTCACTTCTGGGCGCTGGCGCTGGTGCGGGTGGAGGACTACCGGCGGGCCGGAGTCCCGATGCTCCCGGTGGTAAAGGGGGACAACGCGGCGCGGCGTCAGATCCTGGCCTACAGCGGGGTGCTGGTGCTGTTCACGCTCGTCCTCACCCCGCTGGGCCTGATGGGATGGCTGTATCTGGGTGCGGCGGTTGTGCTGGGCGCGGGTTTCATCGCCCTGGCCGCGCAGGTCCGCCGCGACACCAGCCACCGCGCCGCGTGGCGGTTGTTTGGTTACTCCATCGTGTACCTGGCGCTGCTGTTCTTCGCCATGGCCTTCGACCGATCGCTGGGGTGAAGAATCCTCCGCCGGCCTCCCGAACGGCGGACGCCGGCCCCTCGCCGCCAGACGTTTTCTCGGTACCGTGTCGCCGGTCTCGCCGGCCGACTGCCCGGCGTGGCGAGATGTCGGATTGACCCGTGTCTGGCCCATCGGAAACCTGTATCTTGTGCCTCGCATACTGATGACCACAATATCTGGTAGCCCTGCACTACCGTGTGCATGGGGTTCAGACTGCCTTCCCGTTTTCGCGGGGGGAAAGGAGTTCCGTATGAAACCGCGAACATCTGTATCCAGGCTGGGGCCTCACAGTATCGAGGGGGAACCCTTTGATGAGGAAGCTGCGTCCGCAGGAAGCCGACGTCGTGCTCCGGCTGATGAATATTGCCGATATACCACAGAACGTGGACGCCCTGCAGTACATGGTGTTCCAGTTTGACTTCAAAGACTACAACCAGTTCGTGATCGAGTGCCCGCCGGGGAGCATCCGGTTCACCAACTTCCTGCGGGCGGCGGTTTTCTGCGACAACCTGGGCTACCTGGTCGAGGCGGGCATCGTGCCGGAGGAGCCCGTCCTCGAGTTGTTCCCGATCCCGTGGAACAAAATGGAGCCGGTGATCCAGGGGATGCGCCACGACCTGGGGTGGCCGGACCTCTTCGATCTCTTCGAGCGCCTGGGGCAACGTCACAAGAAGTGGCGCGAGGCCAAGTACAAGCGGTTGAAGATCGTGATGCCTCCACCCGAGGCACCCAAGCCGGCGCCGCGGCCGCCGGCCCGCCCGATGCCGGCTCAGGTCTCCCGGTCCGCCGTGCCGGCGCGGCCCGCGGCCCCCGGCCGTGTGGGCGTGCCGGCGCCCGGAGCCATGGCCGCCGCCGGCGTGCGGCCGGCGGAAGCCCAGCGTCCCGCCCCGCCCCGACCTGCGGCCGGCCCGCCGCGACCTGCGGTCAGCCCGCCACGACCTGCGGCCGGCCCGCCACGACCTGCGGCTGTCGCGCCACGACCTGCGGCCGCCGCGCCACGACCTGCAGCCGCCGCGCCGCGGCCTGCGGCCGCCACGGGGACTGCCCCGAGTCCGTCCCGGTCTACGGCCCCCCGGCCCGCGTCCAAGGCGGCGCCGGTGAAGGCGAAGAAACCCGCGCTGGCCAGGACCGCCAGGTCGGCCGCGCGGACATCCAGGCCGGCCCGGTCCCGCGCCAAAGCCCGCCGGTAACCCGTTCACCCGAGAATCTGCACACTGCGACGGCCGGCCTCTGCTTGGAGAGGCCGGCCGTCGCGTCTGGTGGGGGCCGCTGCTGTCCAGGGTGCGATCTCATCCACGAAACTTGACCCGGATACCTCTCATGCTCCGAGTCATCTAGTGCCGGACGGAAGTGCTGGCCGCTGCGGGCACCGGCAGGGGAACTTGCGGGACCAGCGCACCCAGCCGCGGCGCATCGCTGAGGAGTTCCTGTTCCTGCAGCGCCGTGATGAACGCTTCCACCACGACCGGGTCGAGCTGCTTGCCCTTCTGCCGGATCATCTCGGCGATGGCCACCGCCCGGTCCAGGGCGCGGCGGTACGGCCGGTCGGACGTCATGGCGTCGAAGGTGTCGGCCGCGGCGATGATCCGGGCGCCCACCGGGATGTCGCGCCCCCGCAGCCGGAAGGTGCCGCTCCCGTCGTACCGCTCGTGGTGGTAGAGGATGTACTCCTTGCCGCGCTGGTATTGCGGCAGGCGGGCGACGATCTCCGCGCCGAACGCGGCGTGCTTGTCGATCTCCCCTCGTTCCTCGTCCGTGAGGCTGCCGGGCTTCTGCAAGATCACGTCGGAGATGGCGATCTTGCCCACGTCGTGCACGCGCGCCGCCTGCACGATGGCGTCCACTTCGTCCGCGGACATCTCCAGCCGTCGCGCGATGAGCCGGCAGTAGTCCGCCACCCTCTGGGAGTGCTGGAAGGTATACGGGTCCCGGCGGTCCACCGTGTCGGCGAGGAGCTCGATGGTCTCGCGGGTCTGGTCGCGGATGATGGCCACGCTGCCGTAGGCGTGCCGGAGCACCAGGACCATCAGCGTGACCAGGGGGACGGCCAGCGGCACCACCAGGAAGAGGTCGGCGATCAGGATGCCCAGGGCCAGATGTGCCAGGTAGAGGTGCCAGGTCCACCGGTGCGCGCCTACCCACACCTCCCAGGGACGCCGCTGGCGCACGAGCGCCAGCATGGTGGAAATGAGCGCGGTGTTGACGGCGAAGTATACGGCCGTGGTGACCAGAATCGGGATCAGGTCCCTCGGCGAGGCCAGCGGCGGTACGGTGCCGTTGTCGAGAGCGCGGTAGGCGATGGCGGCCAGGCCGACGACGATCACGTACTGCGCGGTGTTGAAGACGCACAGGTACCACCGCTCGCGCTTGTTGAAGTACACGTACAGTTGATGGAACCCCACGCCCGCGACCGCCACCAGGACCGCCTCGATCTCCGGCAGCAGCAGGATCGCGGCGAACAGGACGACTCCATCCAGCCGGAAGGTGACGGAGACCCGGTCGCCGCCCGCGAAGGGAATGGGGTACAGGCGTGCCAGGAAGATCAGCGCGGACGCGGCGATGACGATGGGCGTGCCGGTCCGCGCCGTTTCCCACAAGACCGCCGCCGAGGACTGCCAGAAAAGGATCACCCCGAGGAGGCACACAGACACCCCCAGGATGATCCAGAAGAACAGCCGGGCGCGGGCGGGCAGCGCCCTCAGCGTCCGCGGCATGGCCCGTCGGTGTGGACCGGCACACGCCGGTGGGTGCGCGGCCGGTCGGCCGGCCCGACCGGCCGCGCACCACCGGGTTCTAAGACTCTCTCAATCCGCTGCGATGGAACTGCGACAGATCAGCGGCCTCCCTGATCCCGGTCACCCGCCTTGTTGCCCGGGTTGCCGCCCAGGGTGGCGTTCTCGTTGGGAGCGTGGCCGCCGGGCGTGCTGGTGCCGGAGACCTTGCCGGCGTTGTTGTGTGCGTTTCCTGCCGCCGACATGGGCGGATCCTCGCCCGACAGATCCTCCCCGGCATAGGCCAGGGATGTCCCCAGGGCAACCCCGATCACCACGAACAATAGCAGCAGGCTCATGGCGCGATTCATGGTTCCATCCTCCCTCGGCCCGAGATGACTGCGGTGCGGTGCCACCCGGCCCTGTCGTTCACGTCTCCCTCCTCTCGGAACGACAATCGCCTGCCCCGCGGGTTCCGAAGCGGAGCAGGCGATACCATGCGGCCCCTTCTTCGGCAGCCCGGCTGACTCTCGCGAGTCCCGCGGCTTTGCGTCCCGTCCTCTCGAACGGTTTGCCCTTTCGGAAGGTGTCTATTCAGTTGTCGCCGCGCCACAGCAGCGCGTTGCTGTTGCGCCGCCAGTATAGGGACTTCCCTGAGGCACTGTCAAGGCTTCGCGGTCCGTGGTGGCCGAAAGTACTAAGCCGTGCGCGGGAAGCACTCGACCGGGCGATCACCTGTTCGGTCAGCCAAATCGGCGGAACCGGGTTAGTGTCGCACGGACGTGCTGCTGGCGGGTACGGACAGCGGCATGGGCGGGACGAAGGCGTCCAGCCGCGGAGTCTCGCGGAGCAGGCCCTGTTCCTGGAGGGCCGATACCAACGCCTCCACCACCACGGGATCAAACTGCTGGCCCTTGTGCCGCACCATTTCAGCGATAGCCACCGACCGGTCAAAGGCACGGCGATAGGGCCGGTCGGAGGTCATGGCGTCGAAGACGTCGGCCGCCGCGATGATCCGTGCGCCGAGGGGGATCTCCCGTCCCCGCAGCCGGAGCGCTCCGCTGCCGTCGTACCGTTCGTGGTGATAGAGGATGTACTCTTTCCCGCGCTGGTACTGGGGCAGGCGGCCGACGATCTGCGCGCCGAAGACCGGATGCCGGTTCATCTCCTCCCACTCTTCCGCCGACAGGGCCCCCGGCTTCCGGAGGATGATGTCGGAGATGGCGATCTTGCCCACGTCGTGCACTCGCGCGGCCTGCACGATGGCCTCCGCCTCGTCGGCGGGCACTTCCAGCC
>JACQTN010000470.1 GCA_016210785.1 Armatimonadota bacterium | reverse complement strand
TCCACCAGTCGCACCGCGACCGCCCGCTCCGTGGACACATCGGCCATTCCACCGGATGACATCTTGATCATCAGCCGGCCGCCGGCGCCAACGTTGCTGAGTCCGGACTCCAGCCGCCCGAGATAGCGGTTCACCAGCGGTTTTACATAGGCGTTGAGCACGCAGGTTGACGTGCGTTCGAACTCTCGTTCCTGGCGCGCCACTTCCGCGGAGGTGCTCACCGAGACCGCCGGGGCGATCTCCGCAAACCTCACCGCCGCGGCCCGTTCATGGCGATGGTCCGCGTAGGCATGGAGAAACGCGATGGCCACCGACTCCACCCCGACGTCCAACAGTTCCCTGGCCAGCGCAGCGATCTCGCCGGAGTCGGGCTCGGCCAGAACCTCACCAGACGCGGTCACCCGCTCCGTGACCTCTCGGCGCAGCCACCGCGGCACCAGCGGCTCGGGAAACACGATATAGGGATCGTCGGTGTCGTAGCGGAACTCGCGCCCTATCTCGAGGACGTCCCGGAAGCCGCGCGTGGTGATCAGCGCCGTCCTGGCCCCCTTGCGCTCAATGATGGCGTTGGTGGCCACGGTCGTGCCATGGATAATGTGCGTCACCATCGACGCCGGCACGCCGCCGGCGGCCAGTGCCCGTTCCAGGCCGGAAATCACGCCACGCGCAAGATCCCGCGGAGTGGTAAGTACTTTGGCGAGTATAATGCGCCGTCCGGTCGCGTCCACCAGGCAGAGATCGGTGAAGGTCCCGCCCACGTCAATGCCAACGCGCCACGATGGTGTCCCGCCCATGTTCATCAACCCTCTGTGCCCAAGGCCGCCGGTGTGACCGCCGCCGGCTCCTGTGTGAATCCGTACGCCTGCCCAGCGTGGTTGGCGGAGAGGAGGCCATTCCGCAAATCGTCTTCCACGCGGCTGCGGTCCCGCTCGCCGGGGTTCCCGTAACCCCCGCCCCCCGGCGTCTCCAGCGTGAGGGTATCGCCGCTTCGGAAGATGAATTCAGCCTTGGGGTTAGCGGCCGGCGTGCCGTTGACCAACACCCTCCCTACGGTGCCGGGCCAGCCACCCAACACCCCTTTCGCCACGTGCTCGGGATGGCGTACCCTGTCGCAGCGGACCGTGACCTGGGTGGGGATGTCGGTGAGGCAGCGGATCGTGATGCGCTGTCCGCACCCCCCGCGAAACCGTCCCGGTCCTCCCGAGTCCTGACGCAACTCCTTATGCTCGACGATGACCGGGCAGACCCGCTCCATGATCTCGACAGGGGTGTTGCCCACGTTGCTGGGGAACGGGGTGCAGGGATTGCCGTCGCGGTGGGGGAACGCGCCCTGCCCGCCGTGGCTGAAGAACATGTGGGCAAAGGATCGATCCCTGGGCTGGCCGATGCTGTTCCAGGACGAGCTCCAGTTGGGGCAGCTCCCGCTGTCGGCCTGCACGCGGTCCGGAAGCACAGGAGCCAGCGCGCGGAAAATCGCCGCGTGCAGGAAGTGCCCCACCAGCACGCGCTGCCCCACGGCGACCGGGGGGACGGGGTTGACGATCGTGCCGGGAGGAGCCGTCACTTCCAGAGGTCTCAGCAGGCCGGAGTTGATCGGAATTCTGGGGGCGGTGACCAGTTTCAATGGGACGACCGTGTACGCGTAGGTGAAGTTCATGCAACTGTTGAGCGCGTAGTTGACCTGTTGGGACGTCCCGGCGTAGTCAACCGTGAGACGATTCCCCGCCACGCGCAGTGCAACCGCCAGGGTCAGGGGCGCATCATACCCGTCGAGGCCGACCTGGCTTCTATAGATCCCATCGGGGATAGCGTCGATCGCCGCCCCCATGGCGGCCTCGGACCGGGCGAAGATGGCGGTGGCAAGATCGTCGAGGCTCTCCATCTGGTACTCATCGAGAAGGCGGACCACTTCACGGCTGGCCGCGTGGTTGGCTGCCAGCTGCGCGCGGAAATCGCCTAGCGTGTGGTCCGGGTTCCTGAGGTTCGCCGCGATCATCTGCATCAGCGCGTCGTTCAACCGACCATCTTCCGCGATCTTGATAATGGGGACGCGCACGCCCTCCTCGAAAACCTCACGGTTCTCGCTGGCCAGGGGCCGGCCGCCGATGTCGACCCAGTGGGCGAAGCATGCCGCCATGGCCGCGAGACGACCTCGGTGGAAGATCGGCGTCAGCATGTGAACGTCGTTCAGATGTCCCGAACAGATCCACGGGTCGTTGCAGATGATGATATCGCCTGGCCGGAGCGTCTCGGGAGGAAACTGCTCCAGGAACCTGACAGCGGAGAGGGAGAGACAGATGACCGACGGTGCGCTTCCGCTGGACTGTACCAGCGCGCGTCCCTGTCGATCCAGGAGAATGCACCCGTAATCCTTTCCTTCCCGGATGAGGGGAGAGAACGCGCTCCGGTAGAGGCTGGCTGCCGCGGTGTTCACGATGGAGAGGAGCCGGTTCCAGAGGATCTCGAGGGTCACGGGCGAGAATCGGTTGCTCATCTCACCTGCTCTCCACCGCGCTGAGGGCGCCATCGAGGATCTCCGCGGCTTTCTCCATCTGGGACTCTGTGGTCGTGAACGGCGGCACGAAGCGCAGGACCGATCCCTTGCGGCGGACGCTGAAGAGCAGCCCTCGGTTGAGACAGCGGTCGGCGATGCGTGGTCCCGCGTCGAAAAATGGCTCCTTTGTCTCCCGATCCCTGACCAGCTCGATACCCTGCAGCAGCCCCCGGCCGCGCACGTCTCCGATGATCTCATGCCGCGCTGCCAGGCCGTCGAGCTTCTGCCGCCAGTAGAGGCCGATCAGGGTCGCACGGTCGACCAGCCGCTCCCGGGTAATGATGTCCAGGCTGGCCAGGGCCGCCGCGCAGGCCATGGGATCCGACGTGTGCGAGTGGCTGAACACCATGCCCCGGCTCGCCACGCGGTCCTCAATCTCCGGTGTCGTCACGACCGCGCTAATCTCAACGCCTCCCCCGAAGTGCTTGGAAAGCGTCAGGATATCCGGGACGACGCCCTCGCGTTGATACGCAAACATCGATCCCAGTTTGGCCAGGCCGGTCTGCGCCTCGTCCAGGACGAGGAGGAGGCCGCGGGCCTCGCACATGAGTTTGAGTTCCCGCAGCCAGCCGGGGGGAGGCTCGATCACTCCGCCAGCGCTGTAGAGAGGTTCGGTGATCACCGCGGCCCCCGCGCCCGCAGACTGGGCGTCGAGCAGTTCGAAGCTTGTCTTCAGGCAGGCGAACTCGCACTTGGGGAATGTCTGGCTTAGAGGACACCGGTAGCAGTACGGGGCGACGATGGCACAGGTGCCGGCAGGGTAGGGGCCATACCCACGATGCCAGGCGGCGAAGGTCAGGGCGCGCGAAGCATCGGAAAGGCCGTGGAAACTCACATGAGGACTGGCGACCTCGTACCCGCCCGTGTACTTCTTCGCAACGGTAATCGCGGCCTCGTTGGCGTCACTTCCCGAGGAGAGAAAGAAAGACTTCTGGAGCGGCCGGTCCACCAGGTCGGCCAGGCGCGCCGCCAGTTCGATCTCTTTGACGTTGAAGAGGCTGCTGCTGGCGTGGATGAGTGTTTGAGCGCTCTCCCGAATCGCCGCGACGATTCGGGGGTGGTTATGGCCGAGGGCGGCACACATCTGACCGGAGTTGAAATCGAGGTACTGCCGGCCATCCACATCCTCGACCACCGAGCCGGTGCCGCGTGCGAGGATGGGCGCGTCGAAGTCGACGCGATCGAGGCGGTTGCGGAAGAAGAACTGACGTGCCAGGCCGGCGAGACGTTGGGAGGCGGCGCTTCTAGCGTCGCCTGCCGCGCCCAGTCGCGTGAGAGGGACGTCTTGGGTGAACGTTATCCGCTCTGGGGAGTCCATGCAGGCTCCCTCCTTTCTCTGGTCGTCCGTGCGTTGGCGGAGAGGTCTGAGCGTCCTCGCTCCCGGCGAGATACTGCAGGATGGATTCTTCCGAGCTTTTGATGTGGGTGACGATCACATCTCCCACCAGGGCCCCCTTGCCCCCATGGATGGCGCGGAGGATCCCTGCGTGCTCGCCGAGAGACTTTGCGGCCCGACCCGGGATCGTCCACAGCGTGTCCCGCGGGAACTTGGTCCACAAGTGGGAGATGATTTCCAGGAGAAGTTCGTTTCCAGCCGCCGCGTAAAGCAGCATGTGAAACGCTTCGTCGAGAGCACGAATCCGCGGCAACTGTCGCCGCCGGAGCGCCTGCTTCATGCGGGTGAAGAGGTGGTCAAGTTCCGCAATCTGCGCGCCGGTGAGGTGTAACGCGGCCATGCGTGCGGCGTAACTCTCCAGGAGGTTACGGATGGCGTAAACCTCCTTCACCTGCCGGGAGCTGACATCCTTGACCCGCAGGGTGGTGTGGGGCGTTCCTTTGAGCAACCCCTCGGCCTCGAGGCGCCTGATCGCTTCCCGGACCGGGGTGAGACTCATGCCCAGGCTCTCGGCGAGTTGGCGCTGGCGGAGCGGCGTGCCGGGTTGCAGCCTGCCGTCCTTGATCGCTTGCCGCAGCAGCGAGAAGGCAAGGTCAGCTTTGGTCCGGTAGGGAGAAGGCAAGACCATGATTTGTTATAACATATATCATATATGTCGCCCGCAGGTCAACGGGTAACATCCGCCCGCGGACGTGGCACAAGGTAGAGGAAGGTGAAGCTGGCCAGCTATTACTCGCAGGGTCTCCGCATTGGAGCCGTGGTGGACTCCCGGATCTGGGACCTGCGGCGCGTGTACGAGCTGTATCTGCTCGAAGAGGAGGGCGATCCCGCAGCGGAAGAGGTGGCCCGGGCCTCGGTTCCCTCTGACATGGCCCGGTTCATCCAGCATCACCACGGCTGTCTGGAGGGAATCCAGCGAGCATTGGCGTGGGCGACGCAGGGCACGGAAGATCGCGCGCGGGCTGAATGGTTCTGCGCTCAGAGCCTGGTCAGCGAGCTGAGCAGCGTCAGATTGTTGGCCCCCATCCTGCGGCCGGGCAAGATCGTGTGTACCGGAAACGCCTATATGGACCACATCCAGGAGTCGCCGACCGCGGAACTCCCGCCGGAGGTCAAGGTTTCCTTCCTCAAGGCGTCGTCGGGCGTGGTCGGCCCCGGCGCCACGATGCACTACCCGGGGGACTCGACGAAGTGGGACTTCGAGAACGAACTCGTGATCGTCATCGGCAGGGCATGCCGGCAGGTGACAGAGCAGGAGGCCTATGGCTACATCTTCGGCTACTCGATTATGAATGACGGATCGAACCGGGAAGTGCCCGCGGTGCTGGGAGGCCTCACCTCGCCGAAGGGCAAGTCTGGTGATAGCCTGGCTCCGCTCGGCCCGTGGATCGTGACTCGCGAGGAGATCCCGGATCCGCAGCGGCTGGCTCTTCGGACATGGGTGAACGGCGAGCTTCGGCAAAATGCCAGCACGGCTGCCCTCCTGTGGAGCATCCCGCGTATCGTGCACATCACGTCCACGGTTCTGAGTCTGTATCCCGGGGACGTCATCAGCACCGGGACGCCGGCGGGGACGGGCTATGGCACGGGCAAATACCTGAAGCCGGGGGATGTGGTTCGCTGCGAGATTGAGGGTATCGGGGTTCTGGAGAACCGGGTCGGTTCCGCCCGGTAGGCCGATTGGCGATCTGAACGGGAAACGACCCGGAGTGCTCCCGGTGTCTGCCGGCTCCGGAGTCGCGGGTCCGGGATGTCCCACGGCCGTCGCTGAGCAGGTTGACGCTGGCGCTCAGCACCATCGGGCCCAGGCGTGGCGCCCGAGGGGAGCCCGCGCGCCGAGCGCTGGAATGCACCTGAATCCGAGAAACGCGAGAGCCCCCGGGCGGTTTCCGGGAGCTCTCATGTCTTGGTCGGGACCCAGGCCCACGGCGCGCGCCGCCGCCCGCCCGTCAGGTCCTCGCGCCGGCCTGACCGCGGGCAGCGGTCAGCGCTGCGCCGCGCGCCCTGGTCCACGTCTCCGCGACGCGCGCCGCGGGAACGACGTCGGCCATCGTCTCCAGGATCTTCAGAGAAGCGTCATGCAGGTCTTTCCGGTACGCCGCGACGCAGTCCCGGACCAGCACGGTGTAGTAATCATACCCCAGGGCGTCCCGCAGCGTGGACTCCATGCAGGCCTGGGTGGCGATGCCTGTGATGACCACTGTCTTGACGCCGTTGCTGCGCAGCAGGAGGTCGAGGTCGGTCCCCACGAAGCCGCTCGAGCGGGCCTTCTGGATGACGGCCTCCCCCGGCCGCACCTCCAGTTCAGGGATGTTCTGTGCGCCCCAGGTGCCTTCTTCCATGACCTTCTCCCCAGGGGCGAAGCCGCACTTGTAGATGAAGAAGCGGAGGTAGGCCGGGGAGACGCTCCGGTATCCTTCGCCCGCCCGCCACACCATCTGCAGCCAGATTACGGGCACCCGATGGTCTCTGGCCGCGTCGACGAGGCCCCGCAGGGGCGGGATGATCTCGCGGACCATGGAGATATCGGCCTTCGTGCCCCACCCGACGTTGGGGAGGCACAGGTCGTTTTGCATGTCGACCACCACGAGCGCGGTGTGGTCGGGATGCAGGATCTCGTCCAGTTCCGTGTAGACCGTCTTGCCGTGGATGACGGTGCTCACCGTTCCACTCCTTCCGCGTCACCCGCCGTTACCGGTTCCGCTGCGCCTGGGCCCAGGCCCGCTCCAGGTCCCGAAGCGCCACCAGGTCCACGCGAGTCTCGAGGATGCTCAGGGCCGCGTCGTGGAGCCCCGGGTCGTGCGAGGCCACGCAGTCCGTGACCACCACCGTGTAGTACTCGTGAAAGGTGCTGTTGCGCACGGTGGCCTGGATCGAGGTATGGGTCTCCACCCCGGTGACGATCACCGTCTCGACGCCGTTGCTCCTGAGGATCAGGTCGAGGCTGGTGTTGAGGAACGCGCTGGGGCGCATCTTGGTGACCACCAGATCGCCGGGGCCGGGCGCCAGGTCCGGGAGGATCTCCGCCCCCCACGCGCCGTCCACGCAGGGTAACGGCGTGGTCCTGATGCCGCCGCGGGTCAGCGAGTACAGATAGGCGGGGGAGAGACTCCACCCGGCGTCCTCGGCCAGGAAGGCGGTCCTGGCGTAGACGATCTTGCTCACGCCCGCCTTCCGCGCCGACGCCACCGCGTCCCGCACGCGGGGGATCGCGGCGTCGACGGGCGAGGCGCCGGCCTTCGGGTACCACGCGCCGCCGCGGGCGCAGAACTCGTGCTGCATGTCCACCACCAGCAGCACGCTGCGCCGGGGGTCCACGATCTCCGGCAGTTCGGTGTAGACTTTCTTCCCTTCGATGAGCGCCGCCATGGCCGGTTGCCTGCCCCCCGCTTCGGTCCGCGCCGCCCGCCGGCACGCCGGCGGGCGGCGCGGGGACAGCCTCGTCACTCCAGCGTCGTCCCGGCGAAGTACATGAACTCGTCGGGCATGGGCTCGTAGCCCTTGAGCTTCTTGTTGATGGCGTCAATCTGCGGCTGGTTGTACAGGAACAGGTAGGGCACCTGGTCCCAAAGGAGCTGCTGGATTTCCTTGTAGCTCGCCATCGCCTTGCGCTCGTCGAAGGTGGTGCGCCCGGCGTCGATCAGGCTGTCGAGCTTCTCGTTCTTGTAGCCGGTGAGGTTGTACTTGGAGTGGAACATGGGGCGGAACAGCCAGTCCGGGTCGAACGTGACCATGCCCCAGCCGAAGAGGGACAGGTCCCAGGTGCCGCTCTTGCCGAACACCGCCGAGGCGAACTGGCCCCATTCCACCAGGTTGATTTTCACGTTGACACCGGCCTTCTGGAAGTAGCCGGCGATGGCCTCCCCGATCTGCTTGTCCAGCAGATAGCGGCCGTTCGGCACCAGGAACTCGATGGGTTCTCCCTGGTATCCGGCGTCCTTGAGCAGCTGCCGCGCCCGGGCCACGTTGTATGCCGGCGGCGCCATCTGCACCGAGCCCCACACCATGGCGGGAATGGGCGACCGGGCCACCTCGGTGGTCTTCCGCAAGATGCTGTTCACGATGGCGCTGCGATTGATCGCCACGTTCAGCGCCTGTCTGAACTTCACGTTCTGCATGATGGGCTTGCGCATGGCGGCGGCCACGAACATGATCCGCGCCGTGGGCCGGGCGATGACCCGCAGGTTGGGGTTGGCGTTGATCCGCGCCATCTCGTCGGGCGGCACGTTGTTGATCATCATCACGTCGCCCGCTTCCAGGGCCGCCGCGCGGGGGCCGTTCTCCCGGATGATCTTGAAGGTGATCCGCGCGTAGGACGGCTTCTTCCCCCAGTAGCCGTCGTAGGCTTCAAAGACCGCCCGCTCTCCCGGGATGAATTCCACCAGCTTGTAGGCGCCCGTGCCGATCCCCACCGAGCTCAGCTTGGGGCCCAGTTCCTGCGCCGCCTTGGGCGGCAGCATGCCGATGGGCCAGAAGGTGAGGTTGCGGAGCAGCGGCCGGGACGGCTGATGGGTGATCAGGCGTACCGTGTAGGGGTCCGGGCTCTCAATTTTCGCGATATCCAGGAGCGCCTGCTTGTTGGGTGACTTGGAGTCGGGCGCGATGATGCTCTCGATGGTGTACTTGACGCTCTCGGCGGTGAAGTCCTCGCCATTGTGGAACTTCACGCCGCGGCGGAGCTTGAACTCCAGCGTGGTGGGGTTGATCATCTTCCAGGAGGTCGCCAGCACCGGAATCAGTTTTCCGCTCCTGTCGTGGTTGATCAGGGGCTCATACCCGTGCCGCTGGATGCTCTGGCCGGGGATGTTGGAGGAGAACCTGGGATCGGCCGTGACCGGATCGACGGAGAACCCCAGCGTGAGCTCGGGCCTGCGGGTGCTCGGGCCGGAGTACGCGGATGAGAGTGCCACCGCCAGGATGAGAATGGCCAGCGGCGCGATTGCCCTGACCAGGAAGCCTTTATCCCTCCCCATGATGCCGCCTCCCTCCCGTGATCCCGATCCAACACTCCCCCCATTCGACCGCTGCCACGCGTTTCCTCCCGTGCGCCGCGCGGTCTTCTCACTCACCCCTCGATCCTGGTGCGCGGGTCGATGTAATCGCGAGCCGCGTCGCCGATGAAGTTGATGCCCAGCACGGTGACCATCAGGCCCAGGCCAGGGAAGGTGATGAGCCACCAGGCGCTGCGGATGTAGTCGCGGCCGTCCGCCAGCATGTTCCCCCACGTGGGCGTGGGCGGCTGCACCCCCAGTCCCAGGAAGCCCAGCGCCGACTCCATGAGGATCATGCGCCCCATGTCGAACGACGCGATGACGATCACCGGGCTGATGCTGTTGGCGAGCACGTGCTTGATGAGAATCCGCGAGTCCCGGAGACCGATGGCACGCGCCGCCTCCACCAGCGCGGTCTCCTTGCGGGCCAGCACGGAGCCCCTGACGGTTCGCGCGTACGAGGGCCAGCTGGTCACGGCGAAGAGGATGATGATGTTGGACAGGCTGGGTCCCAGAATGCTGAGGATCACCAGGGCCAGCAGGATGAAGGGGAATGCCATCTGCAGTTCTACCAGCCGCATGACGAGGCTGTCGAAGACGCCCCCATAGTACCCGGCGTACAGCCCGACCAGCGTCCCCAGGGTCAGCGCAAAGAACACGGAGACGGAGGAGACGATCAGGGAGACCCGGGTCCCGTAGATCACGCGGCTCAAGATGTCTCTGCCCAGTTGATCGGTGCCCAGGTAGTGCGGCCGCTCACCGGTCTTGATGGAACCAGGCGGCGTGAGCCGTCCCTCGATGTCCTGGAGGTTGGGATCGTGGGGCGTGATGACGGGGGCGAGCACCGCGCACAGAGACGCGAAGACCAGCACGGCGGTGCCGATGATGGCCAGCCGGTACCGGTAGAACTCGCGCAGGGCCTGGGTCATGTTCCGGAAGATCCCTTACCTGTACGCGATGCGCGGGTCCAGGTACAGATACATGACATCGACCAGGAAATTGACCAGGACAAACATCGTGGCCGAGAGCAGCACGATCCCCTGCACCACGGGGTAGTCGCGCTGGTAGACGGCCTGCACGGCCAGGCTGCCGATGCCCGGCCAGCTGAAGACCGTCTCGGTGACCACGGCGCCGCCCAGCAGCGCGCCGGCCTGCAGGCCCAGCACGGTCACCACCGGGAGGAGCGCGTTGCGCAGGGCGTGCTTTGCCACCACGATGCGCTCAGCCAGACCCTTCGCCCGGGCCGTACGGACGTAGTCCGCGGACAGCACCTCCAGCATCTCGGACCGCGTCAACCGGGAGACCAGCCCCAGGAGATAGAACCCCAGCGTGAAGGACGGCATGATGAGGTGGGCCAGGCCGCCCCGGCCCGAAGGGGGAAGCAGCCGGAGGTGGACGGAAAACACCACGATCAGCATGAGTCCAAGCCAGAACGCCGGAACCGATTGGCCCAGCAGCGACACCGTCATCACGGAGTAGTCGACCAGGCTGCGATGCCGCACCGCGGCGATGATCCCTATCGGGAGCCCGAGGAGGATGGCGAATGCCAGCGTCGCCGCCAGGAGCTGCAGGGAGGCGGGGAGGCGGTATCCCACGTACGTGAGCACCGGCCGTTGCGCGCGAATCGATGTGCCGAAGTCGCCGCGCAGCAGGCGGGACAGGTAGTTGAGGTACTGTTCCGGGAGAGGGCGATCCAGCCCCATGACCTTGCGGAGTTGGGCCAAACCTTCCGGCGAGGTCTGGTCACCCAGGAGCAGCAGCGCGGGATCACCGGGAGCCAGCCGCAGGATCAAGAAGACGACCACGGTGGCCAGCAGCAGCAAGAGAATCGACTGGGTGGCACGGTAGAAGATGTAACTGTAGCTCACAGGTCTGGGCACCCGCGCGGCCGAGAGGCGTCCACGGCACGGACCTCCTGAAGGTTCCTACGAGCGTGTAGATACACTACGTCGGCTCTGTCTCGCGTACCTGCCCGGGGTCTCTCATGCTGCGGACCCAACTGCCCACTGTGCCGGCCAGACCCTGAGGGACCAGCAGCACCACTGCGATGAGCACCATCCCCAGGACCATCCGGTACAGCGTCCAGCGCGACGCCATCGCCTGAATCGCGACGAAAACCCACGCGCCGGCCACGGGACCCGCCGCCTTTCGGCTCACCGCCGGGAGCAGCGGGGATCCCAGGTCCGAGAGGTGGTACTAAAATAGAATCATATAGTTTGATTTACATACTTTCCAGTGCTATAATCGGACCGTGCGCCACATCCGCTACCCCCAGTTCTGCGCCCTGGCGCGGGCGGCCGAGATCGTGGGGGAACGCTGGACCCTGCTGGTGGTCCGGGAGCTGCTCCTGGGGCCCAAGCGGTTCAGCGATCTCCGGGAGCGCCTGGAGGGGGTGAGCCCCAGCGTGCTGGCGGAGCGCCTGGAGCGGCTGGAGCACTTCGGCCTGATCCGCCGCACCATCCTCGATCCGCCCGCGGCCTCCACGGTCTACGAGTTGACTGACGACGGCCGGAACCTGGAGCCGGTGGTGGAGGAGCTGGTCCGCTGGGGTGCCCGCTACATGCTGCCGCCGCGCCGCGGCGAGCGGCTGGAGCCGGAGTGGATCTATCTGGCCATGCGGGCGTGCGCTCGCCGCGGCCGCGCGCCCGCCTGCGCCTTCGACGTGCGGATGCCGGGCCGGCGACGGGACCTGGTCCTGCACGTGGCGGGCGGGCCCAGGGGGACGCGGGTGTCCCGGGGCAGCGGTCCCGCGGCGGCGGCGATCACCGGCGACGCCCGCACCATGCTGGGGCTCATGAGCGGCGCTCTGGATCCCGGCGTGGCGCTGCGGGAAGGGCGCATCAGGGTGGACGGCGACGCGTCGCTGGTGGCGGCGTTTCCCGGCCTGTTCGACGTGACGGTGAAGTCGGCGTAACGGCAGGGCGGCACCACAACACTGGCCGGCAGGCGCGCCGGCTCAGAGGGGAGGGGTTGTCGGGTGGCAATCGCGGCGCGGGCGCAGGTTCTCGACGCGGTGACGCAGCGGGTTCGCGTGAATGGTCGCAACATCGCGGTGGACTTCTACGGCCGGTTGGGCCGGCCGGTCGTGCTTCTCCACGGCATCCCGGGCTGGCGGGGGACATGGCGCAAGGTGGCGTCACTGCTCGTCTCCGGGCACCGGGTCATCGCGCCGGACCTGATGGGTTTCGGCGAGTCGGACGAGCCCGAACCGGCGGACTGCCACGCGGAAGGCCAGGCTCGCATGGTGCTGGGCCTGCTGGATACCCTGGGCGTCAACGAGGCGCACCTGGTCGGGTTTGACTTCGGCGGACCCATCGCGGTCACCGTGTACCGCCTGCAGCCCGCGCGGGTGCTCTCGCTCACGCTCGCCGGCACCAACACCTTCACCGACACGCCGATCCCCGGCCCGCTCAGGGTCGCCGGCGTCCCCCTCGTCGGCCCGCTGGTCTTCCGGTGCATGTTCGGCCGCGCGGGCCTGGCCGCCATGTGGCGCGTCGCCGTGGGCGACCGGACGCGCTTCCCGTACCGGGAGTACCGCTCCTACCTGCGCTGGGATGCGGGCATCCGCTGGACGCGGCAGATCTTCTATGCCAGCATGCGGGACCTGCGGGGGCTCTACCGGGACGTGGAGGACACGCTCCGGCGCATCCGCGTGCCGGCGACGGTGATCTGGGGAGACCGCGATCCGTTCTTCCCGCTGGCCGTCGGCGAGCGGACGGCCAGGGCGATCCCCAACGCGTCCTTCGTCCTCCTGCACGGGTGCGGGCACTTCATCCCTGAGGAGCGGCCGGAGGCGTTCGCCAGCTACGCATAGTCCGGAGGAGGGGAGCCGTCCTGGGAAACGGGCGGCGATTCCCGCGACGCGCGGGCAGGACTCACGTGGCTGGGGGACGCGTCTCCGAAATCCATGCTTCGTTCATGCGCAGGCCCGGCTTCCCACGATGTGTCGGTATCGGCGCTACGCGTCGAACTACGCAGGATCGGGCTCGCGCCGCCGAGGCCGAGCATCATTGCTGTCCCGGACCCGGCACCGTCGCGGGTGCGCCGCGAAGTGGGTGAGCGCGGTAAAACGGAACACCTTGCACCGAGTCGAACGTGCC
>JACQTN010000469.1 GCA_016210785.1 Armatimonadota bacterium | reverse complement strand
GCAGCCCGCCGGCGCGCAGCCGGCTGACGTGCAACCGGCCGGGGCGCCGTCGATGGAGATCGTCGCGTTCTGCTGTTTTTACTGTGCCTACGCCGCGGCCGATCTGGCGGGCGTGATGCGGCTGTCCTATCCGCCCCACGTCAAGGTGGTGCTGCTGCCGTGCACCGGCGCCGTCGATGTGCTGTACATCCTGCGCGCCTTCGAGGCGGGCGCCGACGGCGTCCTGGTGCTCGGATGCCTGGAGGGGCAGTGCCACTATCAGCACGGCAACCTGTGGGCGAAGCGCCGCGTGCGGTACCTCAAGACCCTGCTGGAGGAAGTGGGGATCGGCGGGGAGCGGCTGGAGATGTTCAACCTCTCGTCGGCGGAGGGGCCGCGCTTCGCGGAAGTGGCGCGGGAGATGACCGGGCGCATCGCGGCCCTGGGGCCGTCGCCCGTGAAGCGGGCCGGGATGCCTGCCGGGACGCGTGACGGGGAGGGGGAGGGACGTCGTGACGGAGTCTAGCGCGGGCGCGCGCGTGCCGCTGGCCGAGGAGGTCCGCCTGGAAAGCGGCCAGGAGTTGTCCGCGTGCTTCCAGTGCAAGGTGTGCACCAGTGGCTGCCCGCTGGCGTCGGCGATGGACCTGGCCCCGCACGCGGTGGTGCGGGCGCTGCAGATGGGGCGGGAGGAGCGCGTGCTTCGCGCCACCTCGTACTGGCTGTGCGCGTCGTGCCAGGCATGCACGGCGCGCTGCCCGGTGGGCATCGATCTGGCCCGGGTGATGGATGCGCTCCGCATCGCCGCCGCGCGCCGGCGCGTGCCCGCGCCCGTGCGGGAGGCGCCCATCTTCGCCCAGGCGGCGATGCGCACGATCCGGCTGTTCGGCCGGCTCTATGAGGCCGGGGTCGGTGCGGAGATGAACCTGCGCCTCCGCCAGCCGATGCGTGAGAGCGCCTTCGCCCGCCGCATGCTCGAGGCCGGCAAGCTGCGGCTGGTGCCGGAGCGGGCGGGACGGCCGGACGCCCGACCGGCCCGTGAGGGTGAGATCGCGTACTATCCGGGGTGCGCGCTGCACGCCAGCGCCCGCGAGTACGACACCTCCACCCGCGCCGCGGCCGCGGCGCTGGGCCTGCAACTGCGCGAGCTGTCGGGATGGCGATGCTGCGGCGCCACCGCCGCCCACCAGACATCCGCGCGCCTCGCCGTGGATCTTCCCCTCGCGAACCTGAGCCTGGCCGCGCGAGCCGGCTACTCCGCCGTCACGGCGCCGTGCGCGGCGTGCTTCTCCCGCCTCCGCCACGCGCAGGCAGAGGCTGGCGACCGGGTTCCCTCGGGGGTTCAGGTGCAGCACCTGCTGCACACGCTGCTCGCCGCCGGCCCCGACGCCATCCGGGCACGGGTGAGGCGGCCGCTGCGCGGCCTGCGCGTCGCCTGCTACTACGGATGCCTGCTGACCCGCCCCCCCGCGGTGACGGGTGCCGCGCGCTTCGAGGATCCCGTGGAGATGGACGGGATGGTCGAGGCGTTGGGCGGCGCGCCGGTGGCCTGGTCGTTCAAGACGGAGTGCTGCGGGGCCTTCCACGCCATCGTCCGTCCGGACCTGGCCGTGGCGCTGTCGGCGCGCATCCTCCGCAATGCCCACGCCGCGGGCGCCGAGGCGCTGGCGGTGGCGTGTCCTCTCTGCCACAGCAACCTGGAGGCCCGCCAGCCGGAGGTAGCGGAAGCTGCGGGCGTGTCGGCCCTGCCCGTCTTCTTCTTCACGCAGCTCATGGCTCTGGCGTTCGGCGCAGAGGAGCATGCCGGCCTGGACCGGTTGATGGTGGACCCGTATGCCGTGCTCACGGCGCGGGGAATCCTGCCGCACCCGCCAGCGGCCCGCCGGCATGGCGCCGGGGCGTCGGGTGCGGCGAAGGTCTGATCCTCAGGAGGGAGCGATGTATCCGGAGATGCCCATCGAGACATTCCTGGCCCGGCTCGCCTCGTCGGCGCCGGAACCGGGAGGTGGCGCGGCCGCCGCGCTGGCCGCGGCGACCGGAGCGGCGCTGGTGAGCATGGTGGCCAACCTCACCATCGGCAAAGAGAAGTATGCCGCCGTGCAGGGGGAGATGGAGGAGGCGCGGGCACGGGCCGATGCCCTGCGAGAGGATCTGGTGGCGGCCATCGACAGGGACGCGGAGTCGTTCCGCCGGGTGATGGACACCTACAAGTTGCCGCGGGAGACCGACGAGCAGAAGGCCGCCCGCAAGCGCGCCATCCAGGAGGCCCTGCGCGACGCCACCCGCGTGCCCGCGGAGGTGGTGCGGCTGTGCCGGGAGGTGGCGACCTGGAGCCAGGCGACCGCCGAGAAAGGAAACGCGCAGGTGATCACCGACGCGGCCATCGCCGCGGTGCTGGCCGACGCCGCCGCCCAGAGCGCCGCCCTCAACGTCAAGATCAACGTGGGCCCGATCGGCAATCCCGTCTTCACCGGGCCCCTGTGGGCCGAGATCAGCGAGGGCCTGGAGGAGATCCGGGCGGTGCGCGATGAGGTGCTGAAGCTCACCTACGACAGGCTCGGGTGATGGCGATGGCGGACATCATCGACGGCAACGCGATTGCGGAGGAGATCAAGGCCGAGGTGAAGGCCGAGATTGCCGCGCTGGCGGCGCGGGGTCTGGTGCCGGGCGTGGCCACGGTGCTGGTGGGCGAGGACTACGGCGCACGGATGTACCGCCGGCAGATCGAGCGGACCGCCGCCGAGATCGGCCTGGCGTACCGCGACCTGACGCTGCCCGCGGAAGCCACCCTGGCCGACGTGCTGGAAGGCGCGCGGGCCCTCAACCAGGACCCGGCGGTGCACGGCATCCTGCCGCTGCGCCCGCTGCCCAAGGGGATCCCCGAGGGGCCGGTGCTGGAGGCCATGGCCCCGGCCAAGGACATCGATTGCCTCCACCCGGTGAACGCGGGCCGGCTGGCCCTGGGCCAGCCCGCGGTGTATCCGGCGACCCCCTGGGCCTGCTACGTGCTGCTGGAGCGCTACTTCGCCCGCAAGGGGCTGGATCCGAAAGCGGCCTTCGAAGGGAAAGAACTGGTGATCGTGGGCCGCAGCAACATCGTGGGCAAGCCGGCCTACTTTTTGGCCCTGGAGCGCAACGCTACCACCACCACCGTGCACTCCTTCACCTGGCGCGCCGGGACGCTGCCCGCCCACACCCGCCGGGCCGACATCCTCATCGTGGCCATGGGCAAGGCGGAGTTCATCAAAACCGAGATGGTCAGGCCCGGCGCCGTCGTGGTGGACGTGGGCATCAACATGGTCCCGGTGCTGGACGCCGCGGGCAATCCGGTGCTGGACGATCGCGGCCGGCCCCGGCGCCGGACGGTGGGAGACGTGGCCTTCGACGAGGTCAAAGAGGTCGCCGCTGCCATCACGCCGGTCCCGGGCGGCGTGGGCTCGGTGACCAACATGCTGCTGATGAGGAACGTCGTGCGGGCCGCGGCGGCGACCGCCGCCCCGGCGACGGTTGGAGGACACTAGTGCTCGCTTGCGCGAGAAGGCGTTACGGTCGTCCGGCTCGCCCGGCACGTGCTACGTTTCTGCGACGTACCTCCCCCCACCGCGCTCACCGTACTCACGGCGCATCCGGCTCGCTCCGGGGCGGCCTCGCGGACCCATCTAGGGCTCGCTTCCTGTGGTTGCGATGCCAAACTCGCCAATCGACTCCGGGGTCCCCGGAAATTCGCTGTCCGAATTTCTGGGGTGGAGATATGGCATCGCTCATCTC
>JACQTN010000468.1 GCA_016210785.1 Armatimonadota bacterium | reverse complement strand
TGGGTCCCGCCGCCGACCGAACCGGCCAGTGTCGAGAACTTCATCCCGCAGGGCGTCATGCCGGTGAACTCGCGGTTCACGATCATGAACCCGTTCGCCTCCGGCACCATGGCCAGAATGCACTCAAAGCATCCGCACGAGGTCATGGGCGAGTTGATCATGGAGTAGAGGCTGACCTGCTCCACGGTCTTGTTGCTCCTGGCGTAGACGAACTGGTTGATGCCATCGTACACACCCAGCACCGGATCCACGCAGGTGCCCTTCTCCACGGGCTGGTTGGGCCCGGCCGGGTTGATCTCGTAGCTGGCCTTCCCGTCCAGCCAGTTGTAGGCTCCGCACAGCCCCAGCCGTTCGGGCGTGATGATGCAGACGTGGTTGGGCGCGTAGGACTGGCAGAGCGTGCACGAGTAGTAGACGTCCACGGTCTCGTCGGTCATGCCGGCCACGCGCGCGTCGCGCTCGTCCCAGATTTTGCGGGCGTCCTCGATGATGCGGGTGATCTGGTCGGGCACCGAGTAGATGGTGACCGCCACCTTGTCCACCAGCGCGGGGTACTCTTCGTGGAACTTGGCGTGGAGGATGTCTCCGAAGTGCCGCAGCCGGAACCCGGCGTTGTAGCAGTCCTTGCTGATCCGGATCCACGGCATGTCCCGCTGCCCGATGTGCATCACGCCCATGGCGCCGTTGATGAACCGGTGGACCTGGCGCTCCAGGATGGGCTCGAAGTCCTTCTGGAGCTTGCGGCCGGCCACGTCGATGAGAATGCCGAGCGGCATCACGCCGCCCACCTCGGCGCTATCCAGGTCCGGGCCGATCACCTCGACGCGGCCGTCCTCCACCTCGGGCAGCTCGCGGCCGCGGAGGAACTCGAAGGCGGGGGAGATCTGCCGGCCGAACTCCACCTGGAGCTGTTCCTTGCGCACCCGCTCGCCCTCGAATGCCGCGCTGTAGGAGACGGGGATGGGGATCTTGGTGATCTTGAGCTTGAGACCACGGACCTCGATGGCCTTGGCCACCAGCTGCTCGTGGGATACATTGCTGACCACGTGCTCGTAGGTGCAGATCCCGGTGGGGAGAATCTGTGGGATGTCCGTGTCGGCGATGACCGGGAAGCCGAAGTTGATAGCGCCCGCCGCCGTGGCGTACTTCTCGTCGTCGACCTCCCCCAGGGCCAGCACGAAGGCGAAGACCCGCTCCTTGTTATAGAGGAGGATCTGCCGCGCTTTGGCCATATCGCCCGGGGCGAGCCCGCCGAAGGTCATGGCCGCCCGGGCGGCAAAGTTGAGCGCGAGCACCGCCGCGCTGGTCTCCTTGCCGTACGGCACCAGATAGGTGTCCCAGCTCATTTCCACCCCGGCCTCCGCCAGTTGCTCCGCCATGCTGTGGCCGTTGGTGTGGCTGGCCAGGAACACCAGGATGTTCCGCTCCTGCAGCTCGCGGGCCAGCCGGACCGCGGCCTCGGTGGTGGGCATGGCACCGACGCAGGCGGCGAACCCCGGCATCCGCCCGTCCACCAGCTTGATCCCCTGCGTGCGCAGGATGGCGTCGTCGGTGAAGCCGAGATAGATCCCGTTGTGCGGGGCGCCGTTGGCGTAGCGCAGGACCTCGATGATCTCTTCAGCGATCAGGGTGGCGACGCCCGCATCGAGGGCGTCGCCGAGATACGGAAGCCACAACCGCTCGGTGGGAATGGGCGGCAGCAGCGAGCGGGCGATCCGCAGCGGCTCCCGGGCCTCCTCCAGCGTCTTGACCTTGAGGCCGGTCAGCGCCAGGATGAGGGGCAAATAGAAGGCGGTGTTGGGGAACTCCAGGCGGTGGCCGGCGCCTTTGGCCTCGATCACCGCGGCGAGTTTGGCCTCGGCCTCGTCCACGTACTTGTGCGCTCCCCTGATGGCGGCGGTGGCGATGATCCGTGACATGGCCCCTTTCCCTTCCTCTATCGACTATCGCCCCATGCGCGCGGCGGCGGGCAACCGGTCACACCCCGGCCGGCACCACCTCGTACATCATCGGCCGCAGCTTGAGCGCTTCGCGCTTCTTGTCCATGTGGGCGATGATGAGCCGCGCGGCCTTGACCGGATCGGACTCGAAGGCGAACCGGCCGCCGGTCAGTCCTTCGATCTCTTCGGTCACGAAGCGGGTGACGGTCGGGCTGCCCAGGATGTTGAAGGGCGACCCCAGCACGGTGAGAATCCCGGAGGCCACCGCATAGAATCCGATGGTGATCGCCTTTTCCGACCACCAGCCCGGCGCGGCCGCGGCCACGGGCAATTCGGAGAAGTCGCGGCCCACCCCCCCTTCGCGGACCATCTCGATGCAGGCGGTCAGGATCCGGCTGTTGTCCACGCACGACCCGGTGTGGAGCACCGGGGGAATGCCCGCCGCCTCGCAGATCTCTTGCAGGCCCCGGCCGGCGTGGCGAAACGCCGCCTCGGGCTGCAGCAGCCCGGCCTTGCCGCAGGCGATGGCCGAGCACCCGGTCTGGACCACCAGGACGTCGTGGCGCAGCAGCTCGTAGACCAGGTCGAGGTGGGCCTGGTCCTGGACCTGCTTGGGGTTATCGCAGCCCACCACGCCCGCGACGCCCCGGATCCGGCCGGCCATGATCCCGTCGTTGAGGGGACGCCAGCCGCCGCGGAAGGTCCCGCCCAGGATGTGGGTGATGGATTCGGTGGTGAACCCGGCCACCACGTCCATCTTGTGATCGGGGATCACGACGCGGCCAGGGTCGCGCCGCGGGAAGTTGGCCACGGCGCGGGCGACGATCTCGCGGGCCACCTCGGGAGCCCGCTCCTCGGAGAACTCCACGTGCACGGTGCCGGGGATCCTGGCCTGCCGCGACGTGGCGATGACCTCGGTGTGGAAGCACGAGGCCACGCCGACCAGTCCCGGCATGACGCACTGGACGTCCACCAGGAACGCTTCCACCGCCCCGGTGATGAGGGCCAGCTCCTGCTGCAGGAAGTTGCCGGCGACGGGGATGCCCCGGCGCATCAGCACCTCGTTGGCGGTGCAACAGATGCCGGCCACGTTGATGCCGGCGGCCCCGTGCTCCTTCGCCTGCGCCAGCAGCGCGGGGTCGGACGCGGCGTCGGCGATGGCCTCGGCCAGGACGGGCTCGTGCCCGTGCACCAGGATGTTGACCTGGTCGGCCTGCAGCACGCCCAGGTTCATCTGGGCGCGGATCGGCTTCGGCGTGCCGAACAGCACGTCCTGAAGATCGGTGGCGATCATCGAGCCGCCCCACCCGTCGGCCAGCGAGCTGCGGATGCCGGCCAGGATGAGACTGTGGTAGTCATTGTCCGTTCCCATGTTGGTGCGGTGCATCACGTCCACGACCTCGCGGTCGATGCCCCGCGGCACGATCCCGAGCTTGCGCCAGGTCTCCTGCTGCTTCGCCGGCGCCCGGCGCAGAAAGACCAGTTCCCCTTCCTGCTGGCCGAACTGCTCCAGGCAGGCGCGGGCGACATCCTCGGCCACCTGCGCGGCCTTGCGGCCGTCCGGGGCGATGCCCAACTCGGCGGCCAGGGCGCGCAGCTTGCGCTCGTCTTTGATCGCGTAGCCGGGCGCCTGGCCCCGGGCCGCCAGGAGCAGCAGGTGGGCGACGGAGCGGCCGTGGTCGGAGTGGGCCGCGGAGCCCGCGGCCATGTCGCGGGCCAGCCGGCGCGCGACGATGGTGTCGATGGTGGCCCCGCACACCCCCACCGAGGGCCGCCGGCCGCCGGGCAGCGCCAGGTTGCAGGGGCCGAGGTGACAGATGGTGCAGCAGATGCCCAACTCCCCCAGCTTGCACTGCGGGCTCAGGGCGGCATAGCGGTCCCAGATGGTCGCGATGCCCTCGCCTTTGGCACGCTGCCGCACCTCCACACTGGCGGGGTCGGTCCGGACCTTCGGCTGACCGGCCTGGCTCACGCACTCACCCTCCTCTCCAGCCTGGCCTCCAGCTCGTCGACCAGGCGCACCACCGCCGCTGTGACGGCGGGATCGACCACGGCCGCGGCATCGCCACGGCGCTCCGCATCGCGCAGCGCGTCGCTATCGGGCATCGACGCGATCAGGGGCGTATCGGCCAGACCGCCGGCCAGGTAGGCCTCATCGGCCTCCCCCCGGATCCGGTTGCCGACGGCGAGCACGCGCACGAGCCCGATCTCCGCGGCCAGCCGCCGGATGCGGCCGGCGGTCTCCAGGCTCCCACGGCTGGGATCTACGACCACCAGCAGGGCGTCCGCCGCCTGGGCGCTGCGCCGGCCCAGGTGCTCCAGCCCGGCCTCCAGGTCGATGACGACGGCCTCGTCGCGCTCCAGGACCAGGTGGTCCAGCACCCGACGCAGCAGCACGCTCTGTGGGCAGGCGCATCCACCGCCCCCCCGGGCGACGGCACCGGCCACGATGAGCTGGATGCCGCGATGGCTGACCATCAGGCGCTCCACGAGATCGTCCACCCGGGGATTCAGCCGGATGAAACCGCCGCCGCCGCCCACCCGCTGCTCGATCTCCTCCCGCAGCTCCACCAGGGGGGTCAAAGGCAGCGGGGGAAACCCCAGGGCCCGGGCCAGGTTGGGGTTGGGGTCGGCGTCGATGGCGGTGACGCGATAGCCGCGATGGGTCAACTCGGCGGCGAGAAGCGCCGCCACGGTGGTCTTCCCCACGCCACCCTTTCCAGAAACGGCAAGTTTCATGTGGAGAACGCGCCAGCCGGGTAAGGCCAGTCTCGCCCTGGTGTTGCGGGACCCCGCGGCCGGCGCTGCGACTCCAGTATGGCATCCGCGTTACCGGTCCCGCTTCGGATGGTCGCCGGATTGTGTCGCGTGCGGGCGCAGTACCGGCTCACGCGGGTTGCGGACCGAGGTCCGTGTGGTTATCCGCAGAATATCTGCGGGATATCCCGCCTTGCCATCGGGTGCTGAGTGGACATCGGCTCGGGGTGAAGGCAGCGCAAAAACGAGCCCTGGCCCGACACGCGCCGGCGGTTCCCGGGGAGTGCGCTGCAAGTCTGGTGCGCGGGGCGTACGTGCTGGAGAATGGCCGGATCGTGCTGGAGGGATCAGGCCGGGATCTGCTGCACCGCGAGGACGTGCGCCGCGCGTGCCTGGGTGTCTGGCGGTAGCGGCTCACGCCACGAGAGCGCGGGGCGCGATGTGGACCACGTATCTCAGGTCGATGGCCTTGCGCAGCATGGCGCCGACGGAGCAGTACGTCTCCTGGGAGAGCGCCACGGCGCGTTCGGCCTGCTCGGCCGTGAGGTCCCCGGTGAAGATGTACTCCAGGACGATGCGGGTGAAGGCTCTGGGAGGGTCGGGGGCTCGCTCGGCGTGGACCAGGACTTCCAGGTCCTCCAGGGGCACGCGCATCTTCTTGAGGATGAACACCACGTCCATCCCCGTGCAGGCGGCCAGCGCCTGCGCCGTCACCTCCATGGGCGTGGCGGCCTGCGCCCTGTGCCCCGGTCCGGGCGCGCCGTCGAAGAGCGTGCGCAGCCCGTCCTGATTGATGCCTTCAAACACCATGCCCCCACGCCAGGTCACCCTGGTCTCCACGGACATCCCCCTCCTACCGGCTGACACCCATCGCCTACTATATCCGCGGCCCAAAGGGCGGGCATCGGGCGGGGAGAGGATTTGGGAGTCCGCCGGAGGCAGGATGGAAGTGGACGCGCCCGCCAGCCCCAGCTACCCGCGTGCGAGGCGTTTCGCTCCTGGTACATTTCCGACACAGCTTGTTAGCGGCGCCGGCGGGCCAGGACGTCCTCCACCCACGTCATGGCGGCCATCGCCGCCGGGAACCCCGCGGTGGTGATGGCCAGCAGCGCGGCGTGGCGAATCTCGTCTGGTGCGGCGCCGGCCCGCAGGGCGCCCCTGGTGTGGGCGTGCACCGCGCCCTCGTGCTGCCTGCCGATGGCGATGCCAAGCTTCACCAGCTCCCGCACCTTCTCCGGGAGCGGGCCGCCGCCGTGCACGGCGGCGCCCAGCGCATCATACGCCTTCCACGCCGCCGGGTACCGCTGGCGAAAGCGACGATACACGCCCGGGAGTTCTCGCCCTGCCCGTTGTGCCATCTCGGTGCCCCCTTTGTCAGAAGTGCACCTCGGTACTTCGGCGCGCCAGGCCTCCAGTCCTCACGCTCTCGCCGCCGCGAGACACTGTGGGCGCCCGGCGGCGAGGTGCGCACCCTCTCATCGCCTACCCATGATCGTGATGCCCCGCGTGTGCCTCCGACTTGATGCACCCGTAGAGTTTGTGCGACCACACCTGAAGTCCCAGCATGGCCGACACGTATCTCCTGGTCTCGTCCACGCTTCCACCGGCGTGGCGCTTCAGGTGCATGACGTGCTCGAAGCGCCTCTTGCCCTCGGCACGCACCGCGTCGGCCAGCATCGCCGCCAGCTCGTCGGGAGAGCCGGATTCCAGGACCCGCTCGGCCACCGGGATCACCGGCCCTACGCTGAGCCCCGCGGGCTTCAGGCCGGTATAGGGCGCGCCCTCACCCGCGCGGTGAATGCGCACGACGGTCTCGAAGAAATAGAGATCGGCGACCTCCCGGGTGACGGCGCCGTCCTGCCTGGCCTGGGTGACCTTCTCGAACGCCCGGACGACCTCGGCCTCGCCCTCCTTCGGCACGTACGGGAGCACCAGGGTGACGTCTTTGGCCTCCAGCGCCTTCACTACGGTTCAGACATAAGTTCGAGTAGGACCTGAAGCCCGCCTCCTACAAGCGCCTCGATACGGATACGGG
>JACQTN010000045.1 GCA_016210785.1 Armatimonadota bacterium | reverse complement strand
GTTCCACACCGCCCGTCCGCTGGAGCCCAGCACGAAGGGCGCGATGATCAGCCAGACTCCGACGAGCCCGTTCACGTACACCCACGTCTGCATCCTTGATTCCTCCCTCAGACCCGCCCCGCGGGCCGATTTTGGACTCGACCTCCCGTTGTAGGACCGACCAGTCGGCCGCCCTGCGCGGGTGTCAGATGAGGGCGAGTACGGCCGCCCCAAGCCCCACGATGACCGCCAGGGCCAGCAGGGCAACGGCGAGCCCGGGCTGCTGGCTCCTACCAGTCCGCGTGGCCGCCTGTCGCCGCTCGGCGTCTCTCCAGGCCTGCTCCCACCGCAAACTCTCCAGCGAGGATGCCGGCCCGGAAGCGTGCTCCCAGCGCTCTGTCCGCCCCAGTCCCTGCCCACACCCGCACATCCGCGTCAGCCCCCTTTCGTCCCACGGTCGATTTCGCCAGTTCTCACCGGTTCAGGGCATCGCGTGCCTCCACCGTAACAAAGAGTCTCACGAAGCGGCAGCCCGGGCGGGAAGATGCCGGGCCGGCTCGCGAACACGCGGTCACTCACGATTTGAGCCCCCGCCACGCGGAAAGTCACACCAGGAAGGCCATCACGTTGGAAAGCCGCCTTCTCACCGGTTTCGGCAGCTTCCCCTTGTGGCGTTCGCGGATGACCTGCCGCAGGCGGCGCTGGAACTCCAACCGGTCGCAGCACATCAGGCAGGTGTCCAGATGACTCTGGACCTGCGCCGCGGTCTGCTCATCGAGCGCACCCTCGATGAAGTCATACAGGTAGCGGCAGGCGACCGCACACTCCGGCTTGATCGGCGGAGGCGGTTTCACCGCCCGACAGATTCCCACGCGCACGCAGTACTCCCAGAGTTCCTTCTGGAGCCGGTGCCGCGCACGGTGGAGCCGGCTCATCAGGGTGCCCATGGGCATGGCGAGGATCTCTGCGGCTTCCTGGTAGGAGAAGCCCTCCATGTCCACCAGCAGGAAGGCATCGCGCTGCCGCGGCGGCTGCGCCCGCAGGGCCGCGTCGATCTCCGCGCCGGTCAGGGCTTTGAAGAAGGCCTACTCGGGGTTCCCTTCCGCGCCGGGGATCTCCGAGGACTGGACGCCGCGATGCAGGTAGAGGGTGTCGATCTCTTCGTCCGCCTCCGCCTCGACCTCATGGGTGGCCTTGCGGAAGCGATCGATGTGGGTGTTGATCAGGATACGGAAGAGCCAGGCCTTGGCGTTGGAGCTGCGGACAAAGGTATCGAACGACCGCCAGGCCCTGAGGAGGGTTTCCTGGAGGAGGTCTTCGGCATCCTCTTCGTTGTGAGTCTGCCGCAGAGCCATGCCGTAGAGCACATCGGTGTACGGCACAACGGCTTCGCGGAACTCGGCCTCCCGGGCCGCGGCGGTCGCAGCGGCCACCGCCGCTTTGTCCTCACCCCTCTGATCGCGTCGCTCTTCTTCGCCCGCCATCCCGGTCCCCCCCCGGCGTCAGCAGCAGGCCAGGCGACCCGGTCCCTCCACCAGGGTCTTGGCCGCCGCCCGCACCATCTCCGAAATCGTGGGGTGGGGATGAATCGCCCCGGCGATGTCCATGACGGTCAGCCCCGCCTGGATGGCGATCACCCCTTCCATGATGATCTCGTTGGCCAGGTGGCTCACGACGTGCCAGCCCAGCAGCCGGCCGGTCTTGTTGTCGGCGACCAGTTTCACGAACCCCCGGGTCTCCCCGATGGCGGGGCCTTTGCCCATGTCCTTGAGGTAGACCTTGACGGCCCGCACGTCGTGGCCGGCCTCCCGCGCCTGGCGCTCGGTCAGCCCCACGCTACCCACCTGCGGCTCGGTGAAGGTGACCCGGGGGACGGCGGTGTAGTCGGCCTCCAAGGCCACCGACGAGAGCGCATTGTGTGTGGCGATCTCGCCCTCGTAGACCGCCTTGTGGGTGAACAGGTAGCCCCCCACCACGTCGCCCGCCGCCAGGATGTGCTCCTGGCTGGTGCGCAGCTCCCGGTCGACGATAACCCCGGCGCGGCCCACTTCGACCCCGGCCTGCTCGAGCCCCAGTCCGGCCGTCGTCGGCCGCCGCCCGGTCGCGACAAGAATCTCGCGGCCGGTGAAGGTACGGGTCCCATCCGCGGTCTCGGCGACCACCACCTTGTCCGCACCGTTCCGCGTCACCCGCACCACCTTGGCCCGGGTGTGAATGTCGACGCCGTCTGCTTCCATGTACTGCTGCAGGGCGTCGGAGATCTCCTCGTCCTCCTGCGGCAGGACCCGGTCCAGCATCTCCAGCACCGTCACGCGGCATCCCAGGGGCGCGAAGAACTCGGCAAACTCCAACCCCACCGCCCCCGCCCCGATGATGACGATGGACTCCGGCAGGGCCTTCATCTCCATGGCCTCGTCACTGCTGATGTAGCCCGTTTCCCGGAGCCCCTCCACCGGCGGCACCGCGGGCGTGGTGCCCGTGGCCACGATGACCCGGTCGGCCGTGAGGGTCTGCCCGTTGACCTGCAGTCGATGCGGGTCGAGGAAGGCGGCGTGGTCTTTGAAGAGCGGGATGCTATGCTCCTGGAGCATGCCGAGGAAGGCCTCATTCTCGACGGACCGGCCCACCACCTCATCCTTGCGGGCCATGATGCGGGCAAAATCCACGGAGGCGCCGGCCACATGGATGCCGAACTCCGGCGCCCGCCGGACGGTGCGCAT
>JACQTN010000467.1 GCA_016210785.1 Armatimonadota bacterium | reverse complement strand
GGGCACGGCGCACAATGTCGCACGTGCCCGCCGTGAGTCCGGTGAGCGCGGTAGGATTGCCACGCCACCGAAGAACGTTGCACGTGCCGGCGCGCCGTGAGTCCGGCGAGCGCGGCAACGGCGGGGCACCTTGCACGAGGGTCGAACGTGCCGGGCCTCCCCCGGTCGGGGACAAGATGAAGGCTGGAGTGGCGCAGAGCCACTCCAGCCAACCTTGAAGGTTAGCGCTTGGAGTACTGGAACCCCTTGCGCGCGCGCTTGTGCCCGTACTTCTTGCGTTCCTTCATCCGCGGGTCGCGGGTGAGCAGCCCGTCCTTTCGCAGCGCGGAGCGCAGGTTGGTATCGATGGCCAGCAACGCCCGCGCGATGCCGTGCCGGACGGCGCCGGCCTGGCTGCTGAGCCCGCCGCCGTGCACGCGGACCAGCGCGTCCATCCGACCCTCCGTGTTGGTGGCGACGAAGGGCTGGCGCACCATCTGCTGCCAGGGGAAGCGAGGGAAGTACTGTTCCAGCGGCCTGTCGTTCACCAGGATCCGGCCCCCACCCGGCACCAGGCGGACCCGGGCCACCGACTCCTTACGCCGGCCGGTGCCCAGGGGAACGGCATGTACCATCGCCATCGTCGTCACCTTCCTCTTACTCTACAGATCGAGCGGCTCCGGCCGCTGGGCCTGATGCCGATGCGCGGCGCCCTTGTACACCTTCAGCTTCTTGATCATGTGCCGGCCCAGCCCGGTCTTGGGAAGCATCCCGGCCACCGCGTCCCGGACCACGTCCTCCGGGTGGCGGGCAAAGCGCTTCGCCAGCGTTTCCGCCTTCAAGCCGCCTGGGTAGCCGGAGTGCCGGTAGTAGGTCTTCTGCGCCATCTTCCGGCCGGTCACCCGCACGCGCTCCGCGTTGACCACGACGATGTGATCGCCGAGATCGGCGCTGGGGGTGTAGTCGGGCCGATGCTTGCCGCGCAACACCGCGGCCACGCGCGACGCCAGGCGGCCCAGCACCCGGTCGCTGGCGTCCACCAGGTACCATTTGCCCGTGGCCTCACCCTTCTTGGGGATGTACGTCTTCATCGGCAACCTTTCCGGTCTTCCTCACGCCGGCCCCGGTACGCCCGCGCACAGCGCGCCACTCCCGCGCTTCCACGCCGCCCGCGGCCGCCAGAGACAGACAAACGAAATTCTACCCCAGGGCGCCGAGGGTGTCAAGCGCGCGCCCGACCCCGTGCGGGATCGGGAGCGCCTCTCCTTCAATACCGCACCAGGGAGAAGAAGTCGTACCCGTCCAGGTTGCGGCGACCGTTGAGGAAGCTCAGCTCCACCAGGCAGGCGATCCCCATCACCTGTCCGCCCAGCCGTTCCACGAGCCGGCGCGTGGCGCTGAGCGTGCCGCCCGTGGCGATGACGTCGTCCACGATGACGACCCGCTGCCCCTGCGTGATGGCGTCGGCGTGCACCTCCAGGGCCGCGGTGCCGTACTCCAACTGGTACTCCTCCCGGATCTTCTCCCAGGGCAGCTTGCCCGGCTTGCGCGCCGGGACGAACCCGATGCCCAGGCGGTCGGCGAGCGGCGCGGCCAGGATGTAGCCCCGGGCCTCGATAGCCACGAGGGTGTCGGCCCTCTTGTCGCGGCAGTACTTCTCCAGTTCGCCCAGCGCGTACCTGAACGCCGGCGGGTGCGCCAGCAACGGGGTGATGTCCTTGAAGATGATGCCTTCCATGGGGAAGTTGGGCACGTCGCGAATCCATTGTTTCAGATCCATGCTGGCCTCCTCCTGGGGTGCGCCGTGCCGCCGGTCCGACCGGCCGGATTCGCCCGGCCGGTCACGGCGCCGCGCCGCCCGTCGGGCGATACAGGCGACCGCCGCGATGAAAAACCTCGCCGCCTCAGTGTGCGAGTTCGGCGGTGGCGCGGTCAGTCCTGCCGGAGGATTCGCCCGCGCGGGGGCGAACGAGCATAGGCAATCACCCAAGACGCCTGCGGGAAGACCCACGGCGCGAAGGGAGCGAGACGATGAAGGAGATGGTTCTGGACGCCATCGACACACGCCTGCCCGAGTTGATCGCCATGGCCAAGCGCATCCATGCCAATCCCGAGCTCGGGTTCCAGGAGCGGCAGGCATCGGGATGGCTCACCGGCATGCTGGAGGAGTCCGGGTTCACGGTCAAGCGCGGCGTGGCCGACCTGGAAACGGCCTTCCGCGCGGAGGCACGCGGCAAGGGCGGGGGGCCCACAGTGGCCTTCGTGGCGGAATACGATGCGCTGCCCGACCTGGGGCATGCCTGCGGTCACAACCTGATCGGCACCGCCGCGGTGGCGGCGGGGATCGGGCTGGCCGCCGCGGTGAGCGCCGTCGGCGGCACGGTGGCGGTGGTGGGGACGCCCGCAGAGGAGGGCGGTGGCGGGAAGGTCCTGATGGTGGACCGCGGTGCCTTCGAGGGCGTCGACGTCGCCATGATGTTCCATCCCGCGGGGTACACCCTGCCCTTCCGGCCCTCGCTGGCGTCGTACCGGCTGACCATCCGGTTCCACGGCCGTTCCGCGCACGCGGCCGCCGCGCCCGATGAGGGGATCAACGCGCTGGACGCCATGATCCAGACCTTCGTGGCCATCGGCCTGCTGCGCCAGCAACTGCGCGACGACGCCCGCATCGCCGGCATCATCGCCAGGGGCGGCGCCGCGGCCAACATCATCCCCGACCTGACGGAAGCCCAGTTCTCGGTGCGCGGCCGGGACCAGGGCTACGCGGGGGAGGTGCTGGCGAAGGTGGTGGCCTGCGCGCGGGGTGCCGCCGAGGCCACCGGGTGTCGCATGGAGCACGAGGTGCGCAAAGGCTACGAGGCCATGAAGCCCAACGCCGCGCTGGCGGAGACCTTCAGCCGGCACCTGCAGGCGATGGGCATGCCGGTGGACCCGCCGCCGGATCGGCCCCGCATGGGCTCCACGGACATGGGCAACGTCAGCCAGCGCCTCCCGTCGCTGCACGCCTACGTGGCCATCGGACCGCGCACGCTGGTGGGGCACACCAACGAGTTCCGGGACGCGGCCAACACCGACCGCGCCTATCAGGCCATGGCCGCGGCGACCAAGGCCATGGCGCTCACCGGGCTCGACCTGTTGACGAACCCGGACCTGCTGGCGGTGGTGACGCGAGACTTCGCGGAGAACGGCTAACCAGGAAGGTTGGGTGAAGTGGCTTTCCGCCACTTCACCCTCCACCAAGTGTCCGACCGGGGGAGGCCCTTCGCCGGCACGTGTTTCATGGTTCCGAGGAGCACCATGCTACCGCGCTCGCTGGACACACGGCGGGCACGTTCGACGTTGTGCGCCGTGCCCCATGCTACCGCGCTTGCCGGGCTCACGGCGCCACGAACCGGCACGTTCGACGCCGTGCTAGGC
>JACQTN010000477.1 GCA_016210785.1 Armatimonadota bacterium | reverse complement strand
TCGTGGCCTACTCCAGCGTCAACCACATGGGCTATGTCATGCTGGGCGTCTCCGCGGCCGCGTTCGCCTACGGGAAGCCCGGCCTGGCCGCGGCGGCCACGACGGCGCTGAACGGGGCGGTCTTCGAGATGGTCGCCCACGGGGTGATCACCGGCGCGTTGTTCATGATCGTCGGCGTGATCTACGACTACCGGGCGCACACGCGTGGCGTAGACGAGTTCGGCGGGTTGGGGGCCGTCCTGCCGGTCTACTCCGGGATCACCTCCATCGCCATGCTGGCCTCGCTCGGCCTGCCCGGACTGATGGGCTTTGTCGCCGAGTTCCTGATCTTCCTGGGCTCCTTCGGCATCTTCCCCGGTCTGGCGGCGACGGGCCTGCTCGGCATCATCCTCACCGCGGCGATGTTCCTCTGGACGATCCAGCGCATCTTCCTCGGCCCGGCCAACCCGCGCTGGAAGGGGCTGGCGGACATGGACACCCGTGAACTGGTGGCCCTGGTCCCCCTGGTCGTGCTGATGATCATCTTCGGCGTCTACCCGCGGCCGCTGCTGGACATCATCAACACCGCCATGACCACGCTGGTCGCGGCGCTGCGCTGAGCATGCCTCCGGCCTCCGACCGCTCGCTATTGGTGCCGGAGCTCTGGCTGGCCGCCCAGGGCCTGATCCTGCTCGGGGTGGACCTCTAGGTCGGAGAGCTGCACAAGCGTGCCGTGGGGTGGGTCGCGGTGGGCGGACTGCTGCTGGCCCTCATTCCGACATGGGGTCTGGCGGGCGCGGTGCACCGTCCCGGGACCACGGTCTTCTTCGGCTCCTATGCCGTGGACGGCTTCGCCGTCTTTTTCAAGGTCCTGGCCATCATCGCCACGACGCTGGTGATCCTGGCCTCCATGGACTACTTCCGCGCCTCGGGCGAGCGGGAGGCGGCAGGGGCGGGGCGCTTCGAGGGCGAGTTCTACACGCTGCTGGTCTTCACGGGCCTGGGTCTCGTGCTCATGGCGGCCAGCGCCGACCTGATCCTGGTGGCGCTCTCCATCGAGTTCGTCAGCCTGACCTCCTACGTGCTGGCCGCGTACCTCAAGGGGAACCCCAAGAGCAACGAAGCCGGCCTGAAGTACTTCCTGTTCGGCGCCGCCGCTTCGGCGGTGATGTTCTACGGCTTCTCCCTGCTCTACGGCCTGACCGGGTCGACGAGCCTCTATGTAATCGCCGAGAAGGTGGCAACGGCCCCTGCGTCCGCCCTGGTCGTCGCCCTCGCCCTGATGCTCGCCGGGTTTGGGTTCAAGATTTCCATGGTCCCCTTCCACCAGTGGACGCCCGACGTGTACGAGGGCGCACCGACTCCGGTGGCCGCGTTCCTCTCGGTGGGCTCCAAGGCGGCGGGATTCGCCGTGCTGCTGCGCGTGGTGGTGGTGGCCATCGCCCCCTCCGGGCTCGACTACATCACGCTGATCGCGGGACTCTCCGCCGTCTCCATGTTCCTGGGGAACCTGCTGGCGCTGCCGCAGCGCAACATCAAACGGATGCTGGCCTACTCCAGCATCTCCCACGCCGGGTTCCTGCTCATCGCGCCTGCCGCCTACGGGGCGACCTTCGGCAACCCGGGCCTGCTGCTCTACATCCTGGCCTACACCTTCACCAACCTGGGCGCGTTCTTCGTCGCCATCGTCATCGGCCTGCGGCTCACCTCCGACGACATCAACGATTACGCGGGCCTCTCCCGGCGGGCGCCGGCCCTGGCGGTCACCATGACCATCTTCATGCTGTCTCTCACCGGCATCCCGCCCATGGGCGTCTTCCTGGGCAAGTACTACGTGCTGGCCGCGGCCATCGAGAAGAACCTGATCTGGCTGGCGGCGGTCGCCATCGCCAACAGCGTGATCTCTTTGTACTACTACGCGAACGTGATCCGGGTCATGTACCTGACGCCGCCGGCGGTGGACACCGCCGTGCAAGAGCCCTGGACGCTGCGCACCGCCCTGGCCGTGACCGCGGTGGGAACGCTGGCGATGGGCCTCTATCCCGAGCCGTTCATCCACCTGGCCAAGGCCGCCTCGGTCCTGCTGCTGTCGTTGTAAACCTCGACCCTGGCGCTCTCCCACCACGCCTGCCGCGCCCGTCCGGCGCGGCTTTTGGGCCGGCCGTTCGCGCCTTGACAGGCCATAAGGCGCTTGATAACATGAACGGCGCTTGATAAGATGAAAGTTGTGCCTGCGCCCGGAGTGGTCCGGATGCCCGGGGAGACCCCGCCCCGGGGTCCCGGAAATCCACGGCGGCGTAAGTTTTGTGACCCTCGGAGCATATACCCATGGCCGAACACGCCAAGCACCAGGACAGCAGTGAGGGCATCCTGCGCCTGCTGGCGGAGAAGGAGCGCCAGCTGGAGCAGGTCGTCGCCTCGGCCAAGGACGAAGCGGCGAAGGTGACCGAGGGCGCGCGCCGGGACGCCGACGCGATCCTTCGCCGGGCGCAGGAGGAGACCGCCGCGCTCGCCCGCGAGTACGAGCGCCGGGCCCAGCAGGAGGCGGAAGGGATCTCCACCGAGATTCTCGGCAAGGCCCGGCAGCAGGCCGCCGTGCTCAAGCAGCGGGCAGAGGCGCGCCTGGACAGCGCGGTGGACGCGGTGGTGACGCGGGTCCTCGGGGGGCTTGGTGGATGATCGTTGAGATGAGCCGCGTCCTCATCGTGGGCCCGAAGCGTCTGCTGGGCCAGGTGGTGGACGAGGTCCAACGTCTGGGCATCCTGCACATCGACAGGATCGAGGCCGAGGAAGTCCCCGCCGTCACCCAGCTCTCCCCCGGCGCCGAGGAGTCCCAGGAGCAGGTTGCGCTGGAGCGCCTCGCCGCCCGCATGGACGGGCTGCTCTCGCTCCTGCCCTCGGCCGGCCGCGAAGCGCCTCCCGACACCGCCGCCCTGGCGGACGTGGAGACCTCCGCCCTCACCCGGGAGATCGACGAGACGGAGAGCCGGGTGCGCGAGGTGACCCGGCAGCGCCTGGAGGCCGAAGAGGAGCTGGAGCTGATCGACGCCTACGAAGACGCGGTCCGCGTGCTCTCCCCTCTGCTCGGCGAGCTGGAGGGGAGCAAGCACCTGGAGAGCGTCGGGTTCATCCTCAAGGCCAGGGACGCGACGGTGCTGGCCGCGCTGCGTGTGGAGCTGGAGCGGCTGACCGAGGGCCGGGTGGAGATCCTCCGGCGCACCATCGACGACGACCGCACCGGCGTCGTGGTGGCGTTCCACAAGCGGGACGCGGAGGCGGTGCGCTCGTTCCTGGCCCGCGCCGGCCTCACGGAACTGCGGCTGCCGTCCCGCTTCGCCGGTGTCTCCATGGCGGAGGCGGTGCAGGTGATGACCCGCCGGCGCCAGGAGTTGCCGCGCGCGATCGAGCAGGCCACGAAAGAGATCCGCCGGCTGAGCGAGGCGCACCGGGCGCGGCTGCGGGCCATCCGCACGCTGGTGGCGGACCGCCTGACCCGGCTGCAGGTGCTGCCCAACTTTGCCCAGAGCCGTTTCACCTTCCTCATTCACGGGTGGGCGCCCGCGCGCAGCCTCTCCCAGGTGCGCGGGGTGCTCCGCAGGACCCATGGCGAGGAGGTTCTGGTCTACGACACCCCCGCCGACCCCCACGAAGCGGAAGCCGTCCCCGTCCTGCTGGACAACCATCCCTTCATCAAACCGTTCCAGCGGCTGCTGGCCCTGTTCATGCCCCCGCGGTACGGCTTCTGGGATCCCAGCCCGGTCTTCGCCATCTCCTTTCCCATCTTCGTGGGGCTGGTCATCGGGGACGTGGGGTACGGCATCCTGATCTTCCTGCTGGGCCACTGGCTGGCGCAGCGGGCGAAGGCGGGGCAGCCTCTGGAGATCAAGCTGCTGAGCCTGCGGTTCAACCCGGACGTGGTGGGCGACCTGAGCTTCCTGGTGCGGATCTGTGCGGGCTGGATGATCCTGTTCGGCGCGATCTACGGCGAGGTCTTCGGCAACCTCCCCGAACTGCTCTTCCACGTCAAACCCATCTTTCACCGCACCGGCGAGCACGAGCGCGACCTGTACTTCAAGCTGATCCTGCTGTCCGGCGTCGTGATGGTCTACACCGGGCTGCTCATCCACCTGGTGCTGGCCTTCGTGCACCGGCACCGCACCGGGATCTTCGAGTCGCTGACGCTCATCTTCGGCGTCTCCGCCCTGCTGCTGGGCCTGGGGGCCATGGGCAACGTGCTGCCGCAGTCCTTCCTCAAGTGGGGCGGCATCGCCGCGCTCGGCGCCCTGGCCACCGCCGCCGCCTCCATGAAGCCCGGCAGCCTGATGTGGCTGCTGGAGAGCTTCACCGGCTTCGGGCACGTCTTGTCGCACGCGCGGCTTCTGGCCTTCGGCCTGGCCGCGGCGCTGCTGGCCGACACCGCCAACACGCTGGGCCGGATGGCGGGGAGCATGGGCATCGTCATCGGGATCTTCGTGGGCATCGTCGTCCACACGCTCTTCTTCGCGCTCACCATCTTCGGCCACGTCATCCAGCCGGCCCGTCTGCACTGGGTGGAGTTCCTGACCAAGTTCAAGTATCACGAGGAGACCGGCCGGCCCTACCGGCCGTTTCACAAACGAGGGGGTGACTAGGTGATGCGCAAGGCGGCACTCGTCCTCACGATCGGACTCGTCCTGACGCTGGGCGTGACTTCCTGGGCCCTGGCGGCTCCGGCGGAGCAGGCCGCGGAGAAGCCGAGCGGCCTGTCGGCGGGTCTGCTGGGCCTGGCCGCGGCCATCGCCGTGGGCCTGGGCGCCATCGGTACCGCGTGGGCGCAGTCCCGCATCGGCTCGGCGGCCGCCGGCGCCATGGCGGAGCGGCCGGAGATCGGCGGTCTCATGCTGGTCTTCCTGGCCCTGCCCGAGACCATGATCATTCTGGGCTTCCTGGTGGCCTTCTTCATCCTGGGCAAGATCTGATGTCCAGCGAACTGATCGATCTCCTGGAACGAGAGGCCAATGCCGAGCGGGACCGGCTGCTGGCCGAGGCCAGACAGCAGGCGGAAGAGATGGTCAAGACCGCCGCGGCGGAGGCGGAGCGCGTGCGGGCCGCGGCGAAGCAGCGGCTGGAAGGCGAGCTGCGCACGGCCCGGATCAAGGCCCAGAGCACGGCACAACTGCAGGCCGCGTCGCTGGTGCTGCGCACCAAGGATGACGTGCTCTCCACCGTCTTCTCGCGGGCGGAGGAGAAGCTGCGCCGCACGATCGAGGACCGGGACCGCTACGCCCGGATGCTGCGCGTCCTGATCAAGGAAGGTGCGGCCGGACTCTCCGGCGGCCTGACCGTGGAGGTGGCGGAGCGGGACCTGCCGCTGGCCCAGGCCGCGGCGCGCGACCTGGGGATCGACGCGGAGGTCCGGGGGAGCCCCGGCATTAACGTGGGGACCCGCGTGACGAGCGGCGACGGCCGCTTCGTGGTGGACAACACCCTGGCTTCCCGGCTGGCGCGGGCGAAGCCCGCCCTGATGGCCGAGGTGGCGCGCGTCCTGTGGGAAGGCTGAGAAGTTGTGCGGGCAATGCCAAACCAGCGACCACCTTGTGAGGAGTATCGGGGCCTAAATGCCTGCTGACTTCGGCTACATCAACGCCCGCGTCAAGGGGATGCGGAGCCGGCTGCTCCCTCCGGGACGCCTGGAGGAGATGCTGGCCCTGCCCACTCTGGATGATTTCATGCAGGCGCTCACCACCACGCCTTATGGGCCCGACCTGCAGGAGGCGCTCTCGCGGCGTGCCGGCATCCAGGCGGTGGACGAAGCCCTGGCCCGGAACTTTCAGCAGATCACCCGGAAGATCTTGAACTTCGCCGACGGCCAGCCCAGGACGCTCATCGAGCTGGTCCTGCTGCGCTGGGACACGGCGAACGTACTGGCCATCCTGCGCGGCAAGCACACGGCCCGCGGCGCGGAGGAGATCACGGCGAACCTGATCCCGGCCGGCGGCCTCAGGGACGTGGCCCTGCGCGACCTGGCGGGCCAGGCGGACGTGGCGGGCGTGGCCGGCGCCCTCACCGCCCTGGCCCATCCTTTCTCCACGCCGCTGGCGGAGGGCATCCGCGCTTACCAGGAGACGAACGATCTTCTGGAACTGGAGCTGCGCCTGGAGCGGTACTACGCCGAGCACGTGCTCAGCGCGGCCGGCGGCTCCGACCACAGCGCGCAAGTGGTCCGGCTGGTGGTGCAGGCGGAGCTGGACGTCACCAACGTCAAGACCGCCCTCAAGCTCCAGCGCCAGGAGCGGCTGAGCGGGGAGGACCGCGCCCGCTTCTTCATCCCCGGCGGCATGGTGACGAGCGAGGACCTCTTCGTCGCCCTGGCCGATCCGCAGACGGCGGAGCGTGGATGGCGGGCGCTGTACGCGCGGGGTTTTCCCAGGCTGCCCGCCACCGACGACCTGCTGGAGATCGAGAAGACGCTGGATCTCTACGTGCTGCGCGAGTCGGCCAAGCTGTACCTGGGCGACCCGCTGGCGATCGACGTGGTCATCGGCTATCTGTCCATGAAGTATAATGAAGTGGTCAACCTCCGCCTCATCGCCCGCGGCAAGCTGTTGGGTATCCCGCGCGAGATGGTCCGAAGGGAGATGGCGCTTGTATAGGATCGCCGTGGTGACCGATCCGGAAACCGCCACGGGCTTCCGCCTGGCCGGCGTGGAGGTGCGGGAGGCCGACTCCCCCGCGGGCGCCCTGGAGGTGATCAAGGCCCTCCTGAACCTGGACTACGGCCTGGTGGTGGTGAACGAGGATCTGCTGGGCGGGATCGAGACGGACCTGGAGCGCGTCATGCGCGGGCGCGACCTGCCCGTGCTGGTGCCTATCCCCGCGGCAAAGGCCAAGCTGGAGAGTGGAGAAGACTACATCGCCCGGCTGGTCAAGGAGCACATCGGGTACTACGTGAAGCTGAAGTAGCGGGTTTCCGGAGGGGGAAACGCATGGCCATCGAGGGTGTCATCAACAAGATCAGCGGCCCGGCGGTCATCGCCACCGGCATGCACGGCGCCAAGATGTACGACGTCGTGCGCGTCGGCAAGGAAGGGCTGGTCGGCGAGATCATCCGGCTGGAGGGCGAGACCGTCTTCATCCAGGTCTACGAGGACACGTCCGGTCTCTACGTGGGGGAGCCGGTCGTCTCCACCGGCGAGCCGCTGGTCGTGGAGCTGGGGCCGGGGCTGCTCACCCAGATCTACGACGGCATCCAGCGCCCGCTGCCCGTCATCCGGGATGAGAAGGGCGACTTCGTCGCCCGGGGCGTCACGGTCGACTCCATTGACCGGAGCAAGAAGTGGCATTTCACCCCCACGGTCAAGGTGGGCGACACCGTCGGCCCCAACGATGTCATGGGCACGGTGCAGGAATACGGCTTCGAGCACAGGATCATGGTGCCGCCCAGCGTCAGGGGCGGCGAGGTGGCGGAGATCCGGGAAGGCGACTTTACCATCACCGAGACGGTGGCCAGGTTCAAGGACGGCACCGAACTCCGGCTGATGCACCGCTGGCCCGTGCGCATCGCCCGGCCCGTGGGCCGTAAGATGGAGCCCCGCGAGCCCTTCCTGACCGGCCAGCGCATCCTGGACGTGCTGGTTCCCGAGGCCATGGGCGGCACCGCGGCCATCCCGGGCGGGTTCGGCACCGGCAAGACGGTCATGCAGCAGACGCTGGCCAAGTGGAGCAACGCGGACGTCATCATCTACGTGGGATGCGGGGAGCGCGGGAACGAGATGACCCACGTGCTCACCGAGTTCCCCGAGCTGATCGACCCGCTCTCCGGCCGGCCGCTGATGGAGCGCACCATCATCATCGCCAACACCAGCAACATGCCGGTGGCCGCGCGCGAGGCGTCGGTCTACACGGGGATCACCCTGGCCGAGTACTGGCGGGACCAGGGCTACCGCGTGGCGCTCATGGCGGACTCCACCAGCCGCTGGGCGGAGGCGCTGCGCGAGATCAGCTCCCGCCTGGAGGAGATGCCCGCGGAGGAGGGCTACCCGCCCTACCTGTCCGCGCGCCTGGCGGCCTTCTACGAGCGGGCCGGGCGCATCGTCTGCCAGGGCAAGCCCGAGCGCCGCGGCTCGGTCACCGTCGTCGGCGCCGTCTCGCCGCCCGGCGGCGACCTCTCCGAGCCGGTCACCCAGGCCACGCTGCGCATCGTGGGCGCCTTCTGGGCCCTGGACACCTCGCTGGCCAACCGGCGTCACTTCCCCTCCATTAACTGGCTGCGCTCCTACAGCCTGTACACCGACGGGTTCGAGCAGTGGTACCGGGAGAACGTGGGTGAGGAGTTCATCGAGCAGCGCAACCGGATGAACGCGCTGCTGCAGAAGGAGGCCGAGTTGCAGGAGATCGTGCAGCTCGTCGGCCCCGACGCTCTCCAGGACGATCAGCGCATGGTGATCGAGGCCGGCAAGATGATCCGGGAGGACTTCCTGCAGCAGAGCGCCTTCTCCGACATCGACGCCCACTGCCCCATGGAGAAGGCCAACCTGATGATGAAGGTCATCTTCACCTTCTACGATGAAGGGCTGGAGGCGCTCAAGCGCGGGGCGACCATCGACGAACTCCTCAACCTCAACGAGACGGAGGAGATCGCCCGCAAGAAGGAAGTGCCCAAGGAGAAGTTCAAGGAGTGGGCGGCGGACTTCCTGAAGCGGCTGCCCGAGGCGCTGAACGTGCGGGCCGCGGCGGCCTCATAATACCTCTTCCCCCTCTCCCCGACGAGGGGAGAGGGTTAGGGTGAGGGGTCGAGTCGGAAGGCGATACAGGAGGATAGCGATGGAACTGGCCACCAAGCGATACCAGAGCCTCACCTACATCTCGGGCCCCCTGCTGTTCGTGGAGGGCGCGCGCGACCTGTCCTACGGGGCGATCGTGGAGATCCACGCCCCGGACGGCGAGGTCCGCGGCGGCCAGGTCATCGAGGTGAGCGAGAAGAACGCGGTGATCCAGGTGTTCGAGGAGACCCGCGGCCTCGACCTGGCCCGCACCTCCGTGAGCCTCAAGGAGGACGTGGCCCGCGTGGGCGTCGCCCGCGAGCTGATCGGCCGCCGGTTCAACGGAGTGGGCGAGCCCATCGACGGCCAGCCGCCGATCATCCCGGAGAAGCGCCTGCCGATCCTCGGCGCCCCCATCAACCCCGCGGCGCGCGACCGGCCGCAGGAGTTCATCCAGAGCGGCATCAGCACCATCGACGGCCTGAACACCCTGGTGCGCGGCCAGAAGCTGCCCATCTTTTCCGGCGCGGGCCTGCCCGCCAACGAGATCGCCGCGCAGATCGCCCGCCAGGCCAAGACATTGGGCGAGGCGGAGGCGTTCGCCGTCGTCTTCGGCGCCATGGGCATCACCCACCGCGAGGCGTCCTTCTTCATCGACCAGTTCGAGGCCACCGGGGCGCTCAGCCGCAGCGTCGTCTTCATGAACCTGGCCGACGACCCCACCATCGAGCGGCTGATGACCCCGCGCGTGGCCCTGACCGTGGCCGAGTACCTGGCCTTCGACCTGGACATGCAGGTCCTGGTCATCCTCACCGACATGACCAACTACTGCGAGGCGCTGCGCGAGATCGCCGCCGCCCGCGAGGAGATCCCCGGCCGGCGCGGCTACCCGGGCTACATGTACACCGACCTCTCCACCATCTACGAGCGGGCGGGGCGCATCAAGGGCCGCAAGGGGTCCATTACGCAGTTCCCTATCCTCACCATGCCCGACGACGACATCACCCACCCCATCGCCGACCTGACCGGCTACATCACCGAGGGGCAGCTGGTGCTGTCGCGCGCGCTGCACCGCCTCGGCGTCTACCCGCCCATCGACCCGCTGCCGTCGCTGAGCCGGCTGATGAACGACGGCATCGGCCGCAAGCGCACCCGGGAGGATCACCGGCAGGTGGCGGACCAGCTCTACTCCGCCTACGCCCAGGGGCGCGACCTGCGCAAGCTGGTGGCGATCATCGGCGAGGAGGCGCTCACCGACGTCGACCGCATCTACCTCAGGTTCGCCGACGAATTCGAGAAGCAGTTCATCAACCAGGGGCAGACCGACCGCACCATCGTGGACACGCTGACCATGGGGTGGAGGCTGCTGAGCATGTTCCCGCAGCGCGAGCTGAAGCGGATCAGCCGCGACCACGTGGCGAAGTACTACGGGGAAGAGATGGAGAAGATGTGGCAGCGGGGGGAAGCGCCGCGCTGAGAAGCCGTGCGGGACACGCGAGGCCATGAAATGCCCCGGAAGGGGTAACGGAGCCTAGCCATGCAGACCGTCAGCCCCACCCGCATGAACCTCCTGCAGCGCCGCACGCAGGCGAAGCTGGCGCAGCAGGGGGTGGACCTGCTCAAGAAGAAGCGCGACGCCCTGGTGGCGGACTTCTTCAACGTGGTCCGGCGGGCCCTGGCCGCGCGCGAGCGCCTGAACAAGGCGTGCGAGGAAGCCTACGTCATGCTGAGCCTGGCCAAGGCCTGGGAGGGGCGGGAGGCGCTGGAGGCCGTGGCCCTGACCCAGCGGTCAGAGCGGCTGGTGGAGATCGAGACCCGCAACATCTGGGGGACCAAGATCCCCGAGATCGAGATGGTGAACGGGCAGCGGGCGGCCGCGGCGGTGGCGAAGGGAGCCGGCCCCGCGGCCGGCGACGGCAACGGGTTCAACCCCGTGGCCACCAGCGCGCGGGCCATGCGCAGCGCCAGCAACTTCCGGGAGATCCTGGCCGCGCTGGTGGAGGTCGCCTCCACGGAGATCAAGCTGCGCAAGATCGGTGAGGAGATCAAGAAGACCACCCGGCGAGTCAACGCGCTGGAGCAGATCGTCATCCCGCGCATCCGGGGCGAGATCCGGTACATCCGCGACGTGCTGGAGCAGCGGGCACGCGAAGATACCTTCCGGCTGAAGCGGATCAAGAAGAAGCTCGAGGCGAGGGAGCGCACGGCACTGGAGTCCTGAGGGCGAGTGGTCACAGGGAACGGCGGGACACGGCGTTTTCCGCATCTCTCCTGGTGGCAGGTGGCGCTGGCCGCCGTCGGCCTGCTGGCCGGGTTCGTGTTTACCCTGCAGATCCGCACCGGGCAAGCGATCCAGTCCCACCTGCATATCGCCTCCACCCAGCTCGAGGAGCTGGGCTACATGCTCCGGGAGCAGGAGCGCACCAGGGCGGCGCTGGAGGAGCAGATTGTCCGGCTGCGGGTCCAGCTCCGGGACTACGAGCAGGCCGCCAGCCAGGGCAAGAGCGCGCTGGAGGCCATGAACCGCCAGCTGCAGGAGCTGCGGGTGCAGGCCGGGCTGGCGGCGCTGGAGGGCCCCGGCGTGCTGGTCGAGCTGAAGGATAGCCCGCGCCCACTGCGAGCCGGCGAGGATCCCAACCTGGTCATCCTGCACTACACCGACCTGTGGGCCGTCATCAACGACCTGTGGGCGGCCGGCGCGGAGGCGGTGGCCATCAACGAGGAGCGGGTGATCGTCACCACCGGACTCAGCTGCGTGGGCACCACGATCCTGTGCAACGCCAAGCGCATCGCCCCGCCTTACCGGATCGCCGCCATCGGCGATGGGCCGCGGCTGGATGCGCACCTCCGCCGCCCCGGCGGCATCGTCGACCAGCTGACGCGGTTTGGATTTCCGGTGCGGATCACGGCCGTGGCGCGGGTGCAGGTGCCGGCCTACAAGGGTAGCCTGCAGATGGTCCACGCCGTGGTGCCCCGGTAAGCCGTGCAGGACACGCACGAATCCACCGGGGGCGATACAAACGAATCATGCGCAGGACCGGCTGAGCCGGGTCCGAGCATCACAAAGGTGGCAACGGTGACAAGACCAGGGGAGGGGGAGGTATCGGAAGGGG
>JACQTN010000458.1 GCA_016210785.1 Armatimonadota bacterium | reverse complement strand
AGATCAAGGTGTACACGGTGGGCATCGGCACGCCGGAGGGCACCTTCCTCACGCTGGGCGGCAGGTCCATCTGGGTGCGGCTGGACGAGGAGACGCTGAAGGAGGTGGCGGAGATCGGCGGTGGGCGGTACTTCCACGCCTCCTCGACCATGGAGCTGCGGCAGGTCTACCGGCAACTGGGCCGGACCATCGGCTGGGAGCGCAAGCCCACCGATGTGAGCGCGCTGGCCGCGGTCGGCGCGCTGCTGCTCACGGCCGCATCGCTGGTGCTGTCCAGGGGATGGCTGCATCCGCTCGGGTGATGTGACGTGACGGACCGACCAGCCCTGTTCGCGGGAGTCCGGGGCATGATGCTTCGGCGGGACCCGTGGCGGAGCGCGCGGGTCCTCTTCGCGGTTCTCGCCGCGGTGTTGCTGGCGGCGGCGCCGCTGCCCGCCGCCCCGGCTTCGACCGCGGCGCTGCGCACCTTCGAGGCGGCGTACGCGATGATCGTCCGCGACCACGTGAGCCCGCCGCCCCGCGCCGCGCTGCTGCGGGGCGCCTTCGCCGGGCTGGAAGCCGCGCTGGCCCGGCAGGGGTTTGCCCTGCGGGCCACGCCCGGCGGCGACGAAGCCCGCGATCTGGAGCAGATTGTCGAGGTGATCGCGCGGGCCCCCGCGGCCACCGGCGGCCGGGTCTCCGACGCCGACGCGGCGCACGCCGCGATCCTGGGGATGGTCGCCGCCCTCAACGATCCTCACAGCGCGTTCATCCCCGCGGAGGCGTTCCGGCAGGCGCTGGGGATCGGGCCGGGCTACGGCGGCATCGGGATCGCCGTCAACTTCGAAGGCGGGCGCCCGGTGGTGGCGGAGGTGTTCGAAGAGACGCCCGCGCAGCGCGCCGGCCTGCGGCCGGGCGACGTCATCGCGGAGATCGACGGCCGGCCCACGCAGGCGATGGACCCGCAGGAGGTGGTGGCGGCGCTGCGCGGCCGCCCCGGGACGCCGGTGCGCCTGCGGCTGCTGCGCGACGGCCAGCCCGCGGAGGCACAGCTTGTCCGCGGCGTCATCCAGCCGCGGCGGGTCACGTCGCGGATGCTCATGCCGGACGTGGGGTACATCCGCCTCGGCGACTTCTCCGATGGGACGGGGGACGAGGTGGGCCGGCGGCTGGCGCACCTGGTGGAAAGCGGAGCTCGCGGCATCGTCCTGGACCTGCGCGGGAACCCCGGCGGCTCCCTGGATGAGTCGGTGAAGGTGGCGAGCCTGTTCCTGCGCGCCGGCACGGTGACGTCGCTGGTCGCGCGCGCGGGGCCAGGCGAGACGTTCCCGGTTCTCACCAACGGGTCCAAGTTCACTGGCCCCGTGGTGGTGCTGGTGGATGGTGGGTCGGCCAGCGCCTCGGAGGTGGTGGCGGGAGCGCTGCAGGACAACGGCGTGCGGGTGGTGGGGACGAAGTCGCTGGGCAAGGGGAGCGTGCAGAGCCTGCGGCGGCTCCCCGACGGGTCCGGGCTGCGGCTCACCATCGCGCACTTCCTCACGCCCCGGGGCACCAGGGTGGAGGGGCGGGGCATCCAGCCGGACGTGGTGGCGACCACGCCGGCGGGGACGATGGGTACCGACCAGGACCGCCAGCTCCAGGCGGCGCTGCAGTTGATCCGCTCGCGGCTCGGCGCGCGAGTCCGCGCCGCGGCCTGACCGCTCCTGCAGGAGTCCATCCACCTCCGCGCTAACCCCATATCTGGTCCCGTCAACGCACGATTCGTGCCGGAGGCGGCCTCTCATTCCCATTGTGAGGAGGGTCGCGTGAGAATCATCCTGCTGGGCACCGGGACACCGATGCCCGATCCGAAATATGCCGGGACCTCCTGTTTGATCGAGGTGGGTGGCCACGCGCTGCTCTTTGACTGCGGACCCGGCGCCACCGTGAGGGCCGTGGCTGCCGGGTTCAAGCCCACCCAGATCGACTACCTGTTCTTCACGCATCACCACTTCGACCACGACCTGGACTATCCGCATCTGGTGCTCACGCGGTGGGATCAGGGTGCCGGGAAGATCCGCGATCTGCGCGTTTACGGACCTCCGCCCACGGAGCGCATGACGCGCCTGCTCTTCGAGGAAGGCGGGGTGTACGACGCCGACCTTCGGGCCCGCACGCTCAGCCCGCTCAGCACGGTGCTGCACGTCGCCCGGGGCGGCACGCTGCCGCGGCTGCGGCCGGTCGTGATTGCGCAGGACGTCTCGCCGGGCGTGGTCTGCTCCACTGCCGGGTGGCTGGTGCGCTGCGCGCCCGCGCGACACAGCGAGCACCTGATCAGCCTGGCGTATCGCGTGGAGTCGGACGAGGGTACGGTGGTCATCGCGGGCGACACGGAGCCCTGCCGCGGCGTGGTGGAGCTGGCGCGGGGGGCAGACCTGCTGATCCACATGTGCGTGCTGGAGCCTCATGCCACCGTCGGCGGCGTGGCCCGCGCCGAGGAAGCCGGCGCCGTCGCGCGCGACGCAGAGGTGAAGGCGCTGGCACTGGTGCACATGGGGGCCGCGGCGGACGAGCCGGGGACGGCCGAGCGGCTCGCGCGCGACGCCGGGCGGGTCTTCCGCGGCAGAGTGATCGTGGGGCGTGACCTCCTGGAGGTCCCGTGAGCAGGCGTGGGCTCCGTCTCTTCGAGGGATGTCACGACGTGCCTGGACGCTCGGCACAAGGAGGAAGGTCGATGACGAGGATCCGGATAGTGATGGCGATGCTGGTTTGCGCACTGGGGGTGGCGCCGGCGGTTGGGCAGACGACGCCGCAGGCGGTCTGGCAGAGCACGTTGACCATCGGCGTGGCCAGCGAAGGGGAGACCTTCGATCCGCACCTCAATGTGACCTCGGTGGGCAACCAGCGCATCTGGAGCATCTACGAAGGACTCCTGCGCTATGCTCCCGACGGGAAGATCGTCGGCAACCTGGCGGAGTCGTGGAAGGT
>JACQTN010000457.1 GCA_016210785.1 Armatimonadota bacterium | reverse complement strand
TGCCGGCGGCACCTTCCAGAATCTCGGGTGCGGCATAAGGCGCCACGCCGATGCGCACCGCATCCGCCTCGTCGCGCGCGCGGACGAGCAGTGCCCCAAGCCCCAGGTCGAGGACCTTGGCCTGCCCGCCTCGCGCGATGATGATGTTGCCCGGATGCAGGTCGAGGTGAGGCACCCGCGCTTCGTCCCACGCGTGGGCCAGCGCCCGGCAGACGTCCCGCACCACCGGCATCAAGGCCTGCAGGTTGCCCCGCGGCTGGTGCCGGCTCCAGACGTCAAAGGTCTGCCCGTCCACGAATTCAAGCGGCAGCACCGGCCGCCCCGGCTCCAGATGATCGAGGGGTCCGTGCAGGCCGCGGATGGCCAGGTGGCGCAGGCGATGAAGCACACGGGCCTCCTCCGCCAGCGCCTGGCCCGCCAGGGGCATCGGCCCGGCGATCTTCAGCGCCACTTTTGTCTCCTGGTCCGGCCGGGTGTCGTAGGCGAGCCAGACTTCCGCCAGGCCGCCGCGGCCGAGCCGCCGCAGCAGCCGGTAGTCGCCCACCCGCGCGCCCGGGATCAGTTCGGGGAGGCGCGAGGCATCCGCAGCCTCGGGCGCCGGCACCCCCGGCCGCCCCGAGAACGCGGCCAGCAGCGCCTCCCGCAGGTGGCGGGCATCGGCAAACCGCGCCTCCCGCTGCGAAGCGACGCAGCGCAGCGCGATCCGGCGCAATACCTCGCCGACTTCGGCGGCCCGCAGCGGAGGCTCATAGCGACGACCCGTCGCCAGCTCTATCGCCACGGCCCCGAGCTGGTAGATGTCCGACCGGGGATCCAGTTGCTCCCCGGTCAGGCCGGCCAGGATCTCCGGCGACGGATAGGCCAGGGCCGCGGGATCGATCCGGGCGGGTCCCAGGCTCGTCACCGGGCCGGCCGCCGCGTGGAAGTTCACCAGCCACAGCGTGCCCTGGTCATCGACCCGGAAGGCTTCGGGGCGGATGTCGCGGTGGAGCACGGGATTGCCCCACGGCGTCCTCCGGGCGTGCACGGCCTCCAGGATGGCCGCTGCCTGCAGCAGGAAACCCAGGACCTCTTCTTCGCTCAGCGGGCCGCCGCTCCGCAGCACCTCCCGGAGCGAGCGGCCGTCAACCCACTGTGAGACGTGCCACAATCCCTCTTCGGTCTCCACGGGATCGTAGGTCGCGGGCACGCCGGGGATCCCGTCCAGCAACCCCAGCGCCCGCCACTCGCGGCTGACGGCTTCATACAGCGTCTCGCGATCGAGTTCGTACTGGGGCACCCGGTACAGGGTCATCTTGAGCGGGGTGCCGTGGACCGTGTGGCGCCCGCGGTAGACCTCCGCGGCCAGGGGCGCCGCGGCCGCCACCGGCTCGTCGATGCGCCGCTCGACGCGGCAGAATCCGCCGATCACGCGCCCCACCAGCGGCCGGTCCGCGACGTCGCGATCGCCGATGTTCTCCAGGACATCCGCCCAGTAGCGCCGCGCATCGCCGCTGATGGCGGGCTGCCCGCGCATGGGTCGCAGCAGGCGCGCCACCACCTCACCGAGGTCGCCAGATACGAAGCACTGCCGGGCGTGCTGCCTGGCCTCATCGATGACGGACGAAACGTCGATACCGCCGTGGAAGAAGAAGATACCGAAAACGTTGGGAGCGGAGAAGTCACCGGCGCTGAGGCGGAGGTCGGTCTGGAGCCGCTCCCGCAGCCGGTCCAGCGCCTTGAGGTGGTTGGAGCGGTAGGGGTACCCATCGCGGAACCACCGGCGGCCCCGCGACTCGAGCCGCCCGCCCTTCCAGCCCTTCAACTCCACGACGAAGATGCCGTGGTCGGCCACCACGACGGCGTCAGCCTCAACCTGGTGCAGGCCGTCCTTCCGGTAGCGATCGAAGCGAGTCGTCCCCAGGACGATGTGCCGCGCCGGAAGCGCTTCGAGGAGGCTCTTGATGATACGGGCCTCCTCCTCGCGCGGTGCCTTGCCGGGACGATAAACCGCACCCATGGCCCCACCTCGGCGGGCGTGGATTGTGTGTGGCGGCTCCCTGGTGTCACGTCTACCTGATCATACGCAAGACCGCGGGTTCTCCCCAGCAGGTTTCCAGGCCGGGCCACGAGACGCGCACGTTGCGCAGCGTCAGCCCGGCCACGTTGGTCACCTGCACGCGCAGAAGTTGTCCTTGCCCGGCGCGGGCAAGTATCTGCCGGATGCGTTCGCCGTCCAGATCGACGGCCACCGCGGCCGCCGCGCCGTAGGCCGCGCCATACCTGGCGGAGCGCTCGTCGACGCTCACGTACACTTGAAAGACATTGTAGCGCCGGTGCAGGTTGAACGTCACGCTCCCGTCCTCCCCGCGGATGGCCAGCGCCTGGTCGAAAACCCGGCCACCGCAGCGTCCCTGGGCGTACCGGGCGTTGCGGTGGGCGATGAGAAACACGCGCTGCAAGATGGACTGGCGCTCCCACCGGCCCGGCCATGACTCGTACGCGCCCCCAGGGGGAGGGACGACGGCGGCGGACGCGATCACGGGCACGCCCGGCGCGGGCGGCGGGACCGGAGGCGGCGGACCGGCCCCGGGGGGCGGCGGAGGGGCTGCGGGCGCATCGGGCACGGAGGCGCGCGAGGGCACAGGCGGGACGCCCGGGGCGGAGGGTGGCGCCGCCGGTGGCACCGATGTGCCCGCGGGCGATGGCGACGCTGCCACCTGGTGCACGGCGCCGCCGTCCGCCACTGGCTGCATCAGGAGGGCAGCGATCCCTGGAGTCTTCGGCAGCGTCATCCCCGCGGCAGCCACCACCCGCCCCGTATCCGCGGCCAGGGCCTTGACCGTCACGCGCACGTTGTCTCCCAGCGGCGTGGTCGTCCCCACCACGAGAACGTCGGCACCGGTCAGCCGGCCGATCGTGCGCACCGACCCCGGCTCCGTCAGGCCTACCGCGGCCAGCCGCTGCTCTTGGATGATCCGCGCCAGGTGGATGCGGTCCACGACCTGCAGTCCCTGCCCTTCCCGCAGCAGGGCGCCGACCAGTTCCTCGGCCAGGAAGCGACCCAGTTCGGTCGCCCGCCCCTGCAGGTCGGTAAAGTCACCCACGGCGACGACCCGTTTCTGCAAACGCGCGATCTCCCCGCTGAGCTCGCGGGCCAGTCCGCCCACGGCCTGCTGGATGGGAGGGTCGAGGCCCCAGGCCGTCGCGCCTCCCCATCCGGCCAGCACCAGCAGGAGCGTCACCACCCCGATGATCCCCGGCCGCACGGTTCTCCTCCTCTTTTCCGCGGCCCGCGTCGCCATGCGCGCGCCGCGATCCGATGCCCTCGCGCCGCGATCCGGGGCGGTCATCGCAGCACCTCGATGGCCGCCCGGTTCTCGCTCAGCGCGACGACTCTCAGGCGCGTGCCGGCGGCCTGCAGCCGCGCCACCACCGCCGCGGTGCTGGTGGATGCGCGCACGTCGATGACGCCGATGCCCGACTCGAACGCGCGCAGGTACGCCTGCCCGTCCACGTCACGGGCGGCCCTGACCGTCCACAGCACCTTCAGGACCTGTTCATAGGAGGAAGAGAGCACGATGATCTGAACGCTCCTGACCCCGCCCAGCACGGGACTGTAGCGCCTGGGGATGGTCCGCGCGACGTGGCCTCCCGCCAGCGCGCCGAGCCGCCGGGCCGCCTCCAGCGCCGCGGTGGCGGCGGTGACATGCGCGGCGGCGGCCTGCTGTGCGCCCGCGTCCACCTGCTGCCCGGTCGCCGCGACGAGCACGCGGTAGGCGAGCGCCGCGTGCGCGGAGCTGAGGACCTCGTTGCCCACCCGCACCGGACCCCCCGCCGTGATCCGCACACTTCCTACAACGAGAACATCGGCCTGCGCGTTCACTCCGAGGGCCACCACCAGGCGCGGGTCGCCGCCGGGGTCGAGCCGCCGCAGTTGATCGGCGGCCTGTGCCGACGCGCGCAGGAGATCGATCACGTGATAACCCAGCCCGGCCAGGACGGCGCCCGCCTCCGCCTCCACCGGCGCCGCGGCGCCGTCAGCCGCGTCGAAGGCCAGGGCCACGCGGGGACGGCCCGCAAGCGCCAGCAGCGCCGCCACCCCCTGGGGGTCGTCGCCGAGCGGGGCGTGGACCACGACCGCCCGGATGCGCACACGGTACAGCGCACCGTCCCGCCCCTCACCGACGACGCGCACGCCCTTCAGGTACCCTTGCGTGGACGTGGAAACCTGATCGGCGAGGGCCTGGAAGTTGCGCACGAAGGTCAGCGCCTGCACGTGCACGCCGCCGGCCTCCAGCGCGCGGCGGTAGGCGTCGACCACCGCTTCGTCTCTGGCCCTCGCCTCATCGCCCCCGTAGATCGCCCCCACGCCTTCGGCTTCCACCTCCGCGTTGCTCTCCGCGATCGCCGGCGCAGCGGCGAGGGCACCCGCGGCCACGAGCGCGACGATCACCACGAAGTGACGCCACCATGCACACGGTCTCATCTCTCGTGTCCTCCCGGATATCCGGTGCGCTCAACATGTCCGCGGACTGGAAGGGCCTGCGGACCGAACCCCGGGACGCCCCGCGGCAACCGCAACGGGACTATCTAGTGCAAGACGCCCCGCGGCCCGCCCACGTTTACCCGTCCGGCGCGCCTGCCGGCCCGGTACGCTCGCCCCCGCACGCCGTCGCGCACGCTTCACTCGATGACGATGTCCACCAGGAACCGGTCCAGGAAGCGGCCGGCCTGGTTGGCCTGCCGGATCCTGGCCGCGTCCTCGTCGCTGATCACGATGTCGGTGCGGGCCGCGCCGCGCACGCTGATGGCATGGACCACCAGCGGCCGCGCACCGCCCCGCCTGGACAGATCCACGGCGCGCGGGAACCCGGCCACGCCGTGGCGCAGGGCAAAGTCCGGGTCCACCTGCCCCGGAGACCACTGGCCGTAAACGACCTCCCCGGAGACCGTCACCAGGCGCGGGGTCATGGACCGCTGGGCGCCCAGTCCGCGCACCACCACGACGAGACCGGTGTGACCCGCGGCCGCGCTCACCTGCGGCGGAAGCGTCGGGGCCGGCCAGGGCGGGCCGGTCTGCGGCCAGGGAACCGTGGGCGTCGCCGGTGCAGGCACCGCCGGCGCGGGGGACGGGAAGACCGCACCGGGCTGCTGCGGCGCCAGCACCCGCGGCAGCAGGACGGAGCTCAACCCGTTCACGCCGTGCACGGGGACCTGCAGGACCACCTCATACCGCCCGTCGCCGTGCTCGCGTTCGTCGATGATCTGCGCGCCCCGGATCACGCCTTCCACGCCCGCCAGCACCGTGTCCACTTCGATGGCGTAGCGGACCATCACCGTCTCCGATCTCCGCACCACCACGGTGCCGATCTCCAGCAGCATGCGGTATCCGTCCACGATGGCGGCGCGCCGGGCCAGCAGCCGCGCCTGGGGCGCGGAGATGGCGTCACGCGGCGCCACGCCGAAGCCGCGCGCCTTGACCACGGACGCCTCCCAGTTCACCCACCCCTGCCCGACCGTCTCGACGTTCCCTACTGTCTGTATGCCCATCCCGGCCGCCTGTGTCGCCAGGCACATCAGAAGCAGCCCCGCCTTGCCCCAGACGCCCGCCACACTCCACCTGCGTCCCCTCCACCACACGGTCCTCACCTCCGCGGGATCGGCCTGCCGCAAATGCGTGCTACCGTGAATTCTGGCGCACCGGGGCCGCCGGCGAAACGGGCCATCCTGGCACCCGTGGCACGGTGCTGGGAGAAGGCGGGCGGTGCTGGGGATTTGTCGAGACCGGCGCGGGGAGGGATCGCCTGCGACGACCGAGAGGTCCGGCGAGGCGGTGGCTGCCGCGCGCAACCAGGCGGTCGCGGATAGCCAGCGGCCGCGGGCCGCGGGCGTGAAGTCTCCGGCGGGCGCGGGGCGAGCCGGCTACCGTTGGACGCGCGGGACCTCGAGGAGGATCTGCGCGAGCACGCGAAACTCCATGGCGTGCGCGGTGACTGCGGCGTCCTCTCCGGCCGGAATGGTGAGGGTACCTCTCAGCCAGAGATCCTTTCCCTCCGCCCGCCGGAACAGGTTCGTGATGTCCACCCAGTCGAGGGAATCGTCGGCGAGCGGGAGGACCTCGACTTCCTGGGCCGGGACTGTGAAGATCTCGGGGCGGCCAGGCGGCCGCCACAGGCACTCGATCCGGGCCACCGCGCCGGCCGGCACGGCGCGGGCCTTCGTGTGAAACTTCGTCACCAGCCAGGCCCGCAGCCCGGGCCGGCCCAGAAACCATCGCCACTCCCCCGCCAGCTCCAGCGGTCCCTCGTCCACGAATGCCCGGGCTCCGCGGAGCAGGTCCGCGGAGACCCGGCACGTCCGATGCCCGTCGTAGCAGAACAGGTACAGCCATCGGCGGCTCCGCTTCTGGTCGAGGGTGTGGCGGCACCGGTACACGCCCCACTGACGCAGCAGGCGCTTGGCCGCGGTCTCGAAAGACCGCTCCTCATCCCACCGCACCGCGGCGACCCGCTCCAGGCCGCCGGCCTCCTCCAGCCACTTTCTGTAGTACCGGGCCCAGCGGAAGAAGGGCCGCACGAACGCCGCGGGAAGCAGGCCGCGACTGGCGGATTCCACCGCCGCCGCTGCCACCTCCGGGTCGCGCCGGAAGCACGGGGCGAGGAGAGCCTCGAGGTCATCACCTCCCGGCGCGGGCGCCAGCAGTCCCGGGTGCCACTGCTCCAGCGCGGGGAAGACGATCTCGACCGTCCACTGGGCGCGCGTGACCTTCAGGCTCGGGTGCTCCCCCACTTGCGCGCGCACCAGGCCGGCCCGCTCCAGCCAGCGCAGGGCGGCTTCGATCTCCCTGGGGTCACTGGTGGCGCCGCGCCTGCGCTGCACCATGCGCTGGACGGCCCGCACATCGAACGTGATCCGGTTCAGCGGGCGGAACACGCCCGCCTCCTGGCGCAGCCGGTAACCGCGGAGCGCGTAGCCCAGTGCCCAGAAGCGCTGGGGGACCGCGGTGAGCGCCTCTCGCAGGTCGGCGTTCTCCATGAGGGCCGAGGGAATCCAGACGAAGTCAGTCATCCCGTCGTAGGCCGGCACCTCGAACTCGACCGGGTCCCGCAGGACCGGGTCCACCGGGACAATCTCGCCCCGCGCGGCCAGCTCCGCCAGGTAGCGACGGACCGCGGGAGTCAGCCCCAGACCTTCCTTCAGCTCTCCGAGGCCGCGCTCGGTCAATAGCGGCGATCGGTCACGCGCCAGTGCCTTGAGGTAGTGAAGGTAGTTGATGACCAGCAGGCGGAGCGGGTGGGACTCGAAGCAGTGCTGGGCGGGCAGCCTGTACGCGTTGCGGGCGTCGAGGAGGATGGCCTCCGCGTCACCGGACACCGGGATCTCCGCCGGCAACGTCAGGCGCGGGGCGCGTCCGGACCCAGCCGGACCCGCCCCGCGCCGGCGACTCCTCTCGCGAGGAGGATCACGGACAACACCGCGAGAAGGAAACGCGCCGCCGATGGTGTATAATAGTATCGCCCGGGACCTCTGCCCGCCTGCGGCGGAACCGGATGCCCCGGGTTACGTCGCCCGCCGGTCTTGGTGGTGGGATCGGACGGGTGACCCGGCGTCAGGCCGGAGAAGCCCCGTGTAGTCTGAGCGTCCACGTATGCCGGGCGGCCGGGGCACACCACCGTTTCTATTTTCTCGCCACCTTCGCTCGTGCTACATTTGTGCAAGGTTCACCGTGGTGCCGCGCTCACCCACTCAGCTTCTGAAGGCACGTGCTACTCCTCTACAAGGTGTTCCTTTCTACCGCGCTCGCCGGCTCAGCTTCTGAGCGTTACCCGCTGCAGCTCGACCCCGCGACGGGCTCGTGCTACTCTCCTGCTAGGTTCACCCTGATACCGCGCTCGCCGGCTCAGCTTCTGAGGGCGCGTGCCACGTCCTGCAAGGTGTTACTCCCTACCGCGCTGACCGACTCAGCTTCTGAGCGGCGTCGGCTTCACTGTCGCGCAAACCTCGTTGCTGGGGATCATGCACAGGAACTTAAGACCGCCGCCGCCGGCCCGGAACTGGTGCGGCTAGTTCGCCGGCACGTACACCGCCATCCCCGGCTCCAGCGCCACCGTCTTGTCGGCACACGTCAGCTCGCCGCGCCCCTCCAGGATGAACACCTCATGCTCCCAGGGATGGAAGTGATGAGGCGTGTGGCCGCCGGGCTCCACCGTGAAGTGGCGCATGGCAAAGGTGGGCGCACCGTCGCGCCCCGTGATCAGCTCCCGCATGTGGACGCCCTTCGCCGCCGCGTCGTACACCTCGCCAGCAGGCAGCTCGTGCCACCTGATCGTTTTCACGACGGTCACCTCCCGCGTCTGCGCCTGCCATAGATAGTACCAT
>JACQTN010000474.1 GCA_016210785.1 Armatimonadota bacterium | reverse complement strand
GTGCTGGCCTGCGTGCGTGACCTGGGGCTCGACCCGGAACGGCTCAACGTCAACGGTGGGGCCGTCGCGCTCGGCCACCCCATCGGGTGCAGCGGGGCCAGAATTCTGGTCACGCTGGTGCACGAGATGCGCCGGCGCGGCGTGCGCCGCGGCCTGGCCACCATGTGCATCGGGGTGGGGCAGGGGATCGCCGCGGTGGTTGAACGCGCCTGAGTAGAGGGTCCATCCGGAGGAGAGCCATGACACGTCTGGATGCACGTCGCGCCGTGGCCGCCGTGGTGGCGCTGGCGGTGCTCGCCGCCGCAGGCGGCGCGGGGCAGGCCGCGCCCGTCGCGCCCAGGCTGCCCGACATCCCGGTGCCCAAGGTCAGCGAGGGCGGGCCGGGGATCCGCGGCGGAACCCTGGTGGTATCCACCATCTCCGACCCCAAGACCTTCAACGTGGTCGTCGCGCAGGAGACGTCGTCCTCGGCCGCGGTGGGCCCGGTGTTCGAGGGGCTGGTGGAGGAGCACGGCGAGACCACGGAGGTCGAGCCCGCCATGGCCGAGAGCTGGAGCGTGAGCCCCGACGGCCGCACCTGGACCTTCAATCTCCGGCAGGGCATCAAGTGGTTCGACGGCAAGCCGTTCACCGCGGACGACGTGGTCTTCACCTTCGACGCGCTCTACGACCCCAAGGTCATCAACAGCTTCGCCGACGTGCTCACCATGGGCGGCAAGAAGATTGCCTACAAGAAAGTGGACGCGCACACGGTGCAGTTCATCACGCCCACGCCCTTTGGTCCCTTCCTCCGCACCATCGGGATCCCCATCATCCCCAGGCACAAGCTGGAGGCGGCGTACAAGGCCGGCAAGTTCATGCAGACCTGGGGCGTGAACACCCCGCCCAGGGAGATCGTGGGTACGGGGCCGTTCATGCTCACCAAGTACGAGCCGGCGCAGCGCCTGACGTACGAGCGCAACCCCAACTACTGGCGGGTGAGCAAGGCGGGCACGCGGCTGCCCTACCTGGACCGGATGGTGCGCCTCATCGTGCCCAACGTGGAGACCGCCCGTCTCAAGTTTCAGGCGGGCGAGACCGACGTGTACGGCATCCGCGGGCGGGAGTTTTCAGCCTTCAAGCGTGACGCGGCCCGCGGGAACTATAGCGTGTACGAGGGCGGGCCGGGGTTCGGCATCGAGTTCATCACCTTCAACCAGAACCCGCGCGGCGCCAAGCCGCCGAAGCTCGGCTGGTTCTCCAACGTGAAGTTCCGTCAGGCCGTCGCCCACGCCATCGACCGGCAGCGGCTCATCAACCAGGTGCACGCCGGCCGCGCCGTTCCCCAGTACGGCCCGGAGAGCCCGGCCAACAAGCTCTTCTTCAACCCCAACACCCGGCAGTACCCCTACGATCCCAAGCGGGCGGAGGCCCTGCTGAAGGAGACGGGGCTGAGCCGCGGCCAGGACGGGAAGCTGCGCGACGCGCAGAGCAACCCGGTGGAGTTCGAGTTGAACACCTCTGCCGGGAGTTCCGACGCCGAGGCCACCTCCCGCATCATCAAGGACAACCTGGAAGCGCTGGGGATGAAGGTGAACTTCCTTCCACGCGACTTCAACCTGCTGGTGAGCAAGCTGGACGCGAGCTTCGACTGGGACGCCATCTACATCGGGCTCACCGGCGGCGTCGACCCCCACAACGGCCGCAACGTCTACCACTCCACCGGGAGCCTGCACTTCTGGAACCCGCGGCAGAAGCAGCCGGCCACGCCGTGGGAGGCGGAGATGGACCGCGTCTTCGACGGCGCCGCGTCCACCGTGGACCAGGCCCGGCGCCGGCAACGCTACAACCGGTACCAGGAGATCATCGCGGAGCAGCTTCCCGTGATCCCCACGGTGCAGTCCCTGGGCCAGACCGCCGTGCGCAACACCCTGGGCAACATCCGGTATACCAACTACGGCGGAGCCCTCTGGAACATCTGGGACATCTACCGGAAGCGCTAGAAGCGCCAAGAAGGTTCCTCCATGCTCCGCTACGTCCTCCGCCGGCTCTTGCAGATGGTGCCGGTGCTGCTGTGGATGACCATGATCACCTTCATGGTCATGCAGCTGGCTCCGGGGGATTACTTCACGAACCTGCAGTTGAACCCTCAGATCTCCCGCGAGACGCTGGACCGCATCCGGCACACCCTGGGGCTGGACCAGCCCTGGTACATCCAGTACGTGCAGTGGCTGTGGAGCATCGTGCGGCTGGACTTCGGCTTTTCCTTTGCCTGGCAGGTGCCGGTGGCCTGGCTGCTCGGCAGCCGCATGGTCAACACGCTGCTGCTGTCGCTCACATCCATGACCGCGGCGTGGATGCTGGCCATCCCGCTGGGCATCTATGCGGCGACGCGCCAGTACCGGCCGGGCGACCACCTGCTCACCGTTCTGGCACTCATCGGCATCTCGGTGCCGGGGTTCTTCGCCGCGCTGCTGCTGCTGTACGTCGCCTTCTACACTGGATGGCTGCCCATCGGCGGGATGACCAGCCCCAACTTCGACCTCCTCTCGCCGCTGGGTCGCGTGCTGGACGTGACGCATCACCTGGTCCTGCCCACCATCGTGCTGGGCGTGCTGTCCGTGGCGGGACTGATGCGGCAGCTGCGGGGCAACATGCTGGACGTGCTGCGCCAGGACTATGTTCGCATGGCGCGGGCAAAGGGGCTGGCGGAGCGGGCGGTGATCTACAAGCATGCCCTGCGCAACGCCCTCAACCCGCTGGTGACCATTTTCGGCTACGAGCTCGGCGGGCTGTTGAGCGGCGCGGCCCTGGTGGAGGGCGTGATCGGCTGGCCCGGCCTGGGGCAACTGACGCTGGAGGCGGTGCTGAAGAAGGACCTCTACCTGATCATGGGCTCGGTGCTGATGGGCGGGTTCATGCTGCAGATGGGGAATCTGGCCGGTGACATCATGCTCGCCTACCTCGATCCCAGGATCCGCTATGAGTGACGGGGCGCCGCGCGGATCTGCACCGGGAGGCGTGACGTGGTGAGCCCGACGCCCAAGCGCCGGCAGGAACCCCGGCCGGTGGTCCGCGGGTGGCGGCGCAGCCTGACCGTGCTGTGCCGCCACCGGCTCGCCGCCGCGGGCGCGGTGATCATCATGCTGCTCTACGCCAGCGCGCTCTTTGCCGATCCCGTGGCGCCGTACGGCCCGGCGTTCGACGACAAGGAGAAGTTCTACCACCCGCCGGTGTACATCCGCGTGATGCACGAGGGCAGGTTGCAGCGGCCTTTTGTCTACAACTATGTGCTGGCCGATCCCGGGACGCGGGCCTACGCGGAGGACCGCGCCCGGCCGTACCCCATCCGCGTCCTGGTGCGCGGCGATGCCTACCGCTACCTGGGGCTGATCCCGTCCAACCTGCACCTGCTGGGTGTGGACCAGCCGGCGCGCCTGTTCTTGCTGGGGACCGACCAGTTCGGGAGGGATGCCTTCACGCTGCTGCTCTTCGGCGGCCGCATCTCGCTCACCATCGGCCTGGTGGGCGAGGCCATCACGACGGTACTGGGGATGCTGGTGGGTGGCATCGCCGGCTATTACGGCGGGATGCTGGACAACATCCTGATGCGGGTGGTGGAGCTCCTGCAGGGATTTCCGTCGTTCTACCTCTTCCTCTTCCTGAGCGCCATCATCCCCGCGGGCGTCTCCTCCGGCATGCGCATGATGATGATCATCGCCATCCTCAGCCTCATCGGCTGGGCGGGGTTCGCCCGCATCATCCGGGGCATGGTCCTGTCGCTGCGCGAGGTGGAGTTCGTGCAGGCGGCGCGGGCCCTGGGGCTGGGAGACCTGCGCATCATCTGGCGGCACGTGCTGCCCAACACCTACTCCTATATCATCGTGGTGATCAGCCTGACCCTCCCCGGTTACATCTTGGGCGAGTCGGGGTTGAGCTTCTTCGGGCTGGGCGTGCAGGACAGCTGGGGTAACATGCTGGCGAAGGCGCAGGACCTCACCGTGCTGACCCAGTACCCGTGGCTCCTCGCGCCGGGCGTCTTCATCCTGCTGACCGTGCTGGCTTTCAATACCCTGGGCGACGGCCTGCGCGACGCCCTGGATCCCCGGGCCCAGTCGTCGTGATCAGGGGGACTGGGGTGCGCGTGCGCGTGTGGCTCAGACACCACGGGGCGTGGCCGACAGGCGCCACGCCAGGCCTCCCCAGACGGCCAGCCCGAGCCCGCTGACCAGGGCCGCCACCCACAGCCCGGCCGGCCAATAGGTAAACGCCACCTCGTGGTCTCCCGGCTCCACGATGACAGCCCGAAACGCGTAGTTGGCGCGCAGAATCCTGACAGGCTTCCCATCGATCTGCGCCCTCCACCCCGGGTAGTAGGCGTCGGAGACCACCAGCCACGCGGGGCCAGGTGTGCGCACACGAAAGACGATCAGGTTCGTGGAGAGGACCCGCTCGGACACCTGCTGAGAGATGCCCGGGATGCGGACCCCGGCAGGTTCTGGAGGGATCTCCTCCAGCACGACCGTCGTGCGAGGGTCAAACGCCGGGCTCCGCATGTATGCCAGCATGAACCCCCGGTCCGCGACGACCGCGCGCGTCACCAGAGAGGCTCGGGGCAGAGCGCGAGGGTTGTCGTAGAGGTTGACCGTGGGGGACCGGTACAGGAGGCGATAAGGCGCGGGAAGGGGTTTTGCCGAGACGACGTACCCCGCGGCCAGGAAGTCCAGCAGCTTGGAGGTGTGGGTCTCCCGCAGTTCGTCCAGCACGCGGCTGATGTAGCGCGCATACGAATCCAGAGGAAGCTGGTCGTAGCCCAGGGCGCTGCTGTACCCGAGTATCATCGCCAGGTTTGGCGCCAGCCGGGCCTTGGCACCGGCAACGTACGCGTGACCTGGTGGTCCAAACGCGCGGCTCCCCAGGGTATCCTCGGCGTCCCGGATGAGGTCCTCCATCATGAAGACCCGTCTGCCGGGAGGCCCTCGCAGCACGATGGATTCGATCTCCGAGGGCGTCTCCAGGGGCGCGAGGCGCCTTGCCAGAGGCAGCATCGGCGCCGCAAACAGCAGCATGTCGGCTGTGACCAGGAGCAGAATGGCGACATTGAACACAGGTGCGCGGAGTTTCCCCCCCGCCAGGAGGAGCAGCAGGAGAAGGAAGATCAGCAGCGCGGTGGTGGCGAGCATCATGCCGACCCATACCGCGGCCCGCGCGGGCGGCAGGAACGCTGCCGGGGCGGCCGGCCCCAGGGTTCGGGCGAGGCCCTGCTGGATGGCGCCGGGACGAGCGGGTCCAACCCACCACAGAAGCGGGAGGAGGCCGAGCAGCGCGGCGGTGATCCATGCCACGGTGTTGATGGCATGGCGCGCCTCTCGCTCCGGCGCACCCACGCGGTCGAGCGCTCTGGCCGCGAGCATGGAGATGGCGAAGGCGTAGATGACGAGATAGCGCGCCGGGACGCGAAAGACCCCCAGCCCGGGAACGAGTCGCACCAGGCTGGAGTAGACGGGCGTATTGCCGCCCAGGGCGAGGACAAGTCCGGCCGCCGCCAGTACGCTGAATGCCCGGGTCCCGCGGTCGCCCGACACCAGGGCACCCAGGGCAAGGGCGACGGTGATGATCCCCGTGTAGCCCGCCATCTCCCAGTAGTTCCAGGCCCCCCAGTACACGGCGGCGGGGTGTCCGTACAGATTCGGCACAAGGAACGACAGCGCGTGGGGCCACTCCAGAGAAAAGGAGAGAGGATTGGTGGGCGAGGAGCCCAATCGGGGAGAGTGAGCGACGAGAATCACGACCGGTATCCAGTGGACGGCGCTGATGGCCAGCGCTGCCGCGGCACATCCGGCCATGGCCAGCAGACGGCGGATGACCTCCGGGAAGGCACGGTGGTGAACGGTCATCAGGACCGCTCCATACCCGAGCGCCGCCATGCCGGTGATGAGCGTGGTCTGCGGATGGGCCGCCAGGATCTGCATGGTGATGGCAGCGGTCAGCCAGAGGCAGGGCTTCCAGCTCGACGCCGTGATCAGCCGGTGCGTGAGGAGGAGAATGATGGGGCACCAGGAAAGCGCATGTATCATGGAGAGATGAGACGTCAGTGCGATGACGCGGCCGCTGAACATGAAGGCAATCCCGGCGAGCAGGGCCGGAACCGGGGTGCAGCGGTGCTCGCGCGCGAACCGATATGTGCCCCATCCGGCCAGCAGCACGTGCCCGGCGATGCTCCACGCCGCCGCCCGATCAACGGGGAGGACCAGGAAGATCAGGTTTGGAGGATAGAAGAGGCCGACGAGGGGGTTCCCGAGCAAGGGAACGCCCGCAAACAGGTAGGGATTCCAGAAGGGGGCAGCGCCTTGTTTGATCGTCCGCGCGGCGAACGAGTACCACGGGTAGAACTGCAACAGCAGGTCCTGCCAGTACAGCCTCTTGTCTTCAAACAACGGCCCCCAGAACAGCAGCAGCACGGGGAGAACGAGAACGCCCGGCGCCACCAGGCCCGGCACCCAGGTGCCTATGCGCATCAGCCGCCGATCATCAGGGGTTGCGGACGGCCGCCTCACGTCGCCTCCTGAACTCGCACGTCACACAGGGCCGCCACACCGCGTGATGGAAAGACCGAGGTACCGTGGGGCGAAACCTCTGGCGCGAACATGCGACGCGACCGCCCGCACCGTGTGTCGTGTCTCAGATCTGCTTCGTCCGCATCCCGGCGCTCACCTTCAGGCCATCTCGGGCGCCAGCGCCACGCGCGACCAGATCTGCCGAAGAGGCCGCCCGAGGGATCCATCCCCGGCCGGCTCGCCTGGGGAGCTTTCATGACCGGTGAGCCTCCAGCCGGGCGGGTCATGCTCTCGGTGATCATACCCGTCTACAACGAGGGGGAGGTCATCGAGAAGGTGATTTCCGCGTGGGCGGCCGAACTGCAACGCCTGGGAATCGATTACGAGCTCCTGGTGTGCGACGATGGGTCGACCGACGGAACGGATCAGGTTCTCCGGAGGCTGGCGGCACGGTGTCCGCGGCTCATCGTCAGGCGGCATGCCAATGTCGGGCATGGTCCAACCCTGCTCCGCGGCTACCGGGAGGCCGGGGGCGAGTGGGTATTCCAGGTGGACAGCGATGATGAGGTGGCGCCGGACGAGTTTGAGCACCTGTGGGCCATGCGGGAGAGCTGGGATTTCCTCGCCGGGTATCGGACACACCGGCAGGCTCCCTTCAGCCGCCGCATGATCACCCTGATCGCGCGCCTGGTCGTGTGGGCGTTGTTTGGGAGGACGGTTCACGACGTGAACGTGCCCTACCGGCTGATTCGGAGGGCTCACCTGCACAGAATCCTGAAGATGATTCCCCCCGATGCGTTCACGCCGAATGTGATCATGGCAGGACTGGCGGCCCACCACGGTCTGCGGATCTACGAGCGTCCGATCGGCCACACGATGAGGAGGACGGGGAGAAGCTCACTCGTCAAGTGGAGGCTGGTGAGAGGGGTGTTCCGGTCGCTGGCCGAGACCGCGGCGGTGGCGCTGAGGTGCCGGCGAGGTCCGCGTGCGGGCTCGCGCCAGGATCACTAGGTTTGTCGCCCGAATACGCACGGCGTGGACCGCCTCCCGACGGCGCTCCTGTGGACAAACGGACAACGCGGAGGACGGAGGGTGAAACTTGAGAGTCTGTGTCGTAGTCCCCACGATCCGCGAGGACCGCATGCGCGATTTTCTGCGGATGTGGGAGCGCGAACTGGCGCCGGCTCACATCCTGGTGGTGGAGGACAATCCGACGCGCACCTTCCACCTGTCGACCTCTGCCAGCGTCGCGCACTATGCATGGGAGGATATCGACCGAGACCTGGGCGGGCAGAGCTGGATCATCCCGCGGCGCACCGACGCTATCCGGTCCTATGGGTTCTACAAGGCCTATCTGGAAAGGCCCGACCTGATTATCACCCTCGACGATGATTGCTACCCGGAAGAGGGCCAGACCGGTTTCATCCAGCGGCACTGGACAGGAATCCAGGCGGGAGGCCTGCAGGAGGCCTGGCGTCCCACCGGCCGGGGCGCGATCCCCCGCGGCGTGCCGTACGTTGCGCGCAGCCGCCGATGGCCCTGCGCGATCAACCACGGACTGTGGACCGGGCTGCCGGACTACGATGCCCCCACGCAGTTGCTGCACGCTCGACAGCCATCGGAGTTCGCGCCGGTGAACCAGACGATCCCCGTCGGACTGTACTTTCCCATGTGTGCGATGAATCTGGCGTTCTTGCCGGATGTCGTTCCCGCATTGTACTGCCTGCTCATGGGGCGCGACTATGCCTACGATCGTTTTGGCGACATCTGGGCCGGGATTTTCGTGAAGAAGATCTGCGATCATCTCGGCTACGCGGTCAATAGCGGTGAGCCGTGTGTGGCTCATCAGCGAGCGTCTGATGTCTGGGAGAACCTCCGCAAGGAGGCTCCCGGATTACCTGTCAACGAAGAGCTGTGGATCGCCGTGGATCGGGTCGTCCTCCATGGCCGCACCTTTGCCGACTGCTACGTGGAGATCGCCCGCCAGCTGGACATGGCCGACGCGTACTGGACGAAGCTCAAGGAGGCCATGGTGGTCTGGGCAGGGCTCTTCACGGCCGTGTCATGAAGCCGGCGGCGACATCGGGCTCGCGGTTTCAGCGGTTGGTCACCAGCACCCACCCCACCGGCATCTCCAGCAGCACCCTGGGCCGCAGGCGGGCGCGCAGGTGAGGCAGGGCGCCGGGCGGCAGGAGAAGGAAGGTCCGGCCCTGCTGCCAGAGGCGGAAGAGGGTGGCTTCGTCGCGGGCGAACTCCACCGGTGCCCTGATGTGATAGTCGGCGAAGTTGTTCTCCTCCGCGAAGATCAGCACGCGGTCCCCCGGGCGGTATTCGGTATTGACGATGCTGGCCACGGTCCGCCACGGCCACAGGCGCTCCCAGTGGCGGGTCACGGTCCACTCCAGCACGCCGTAGGAGAGGAGCGTGCCGGCGGCCATGATGGCCACGGCGGCCCGGCCCCGGCCCGCCAGCGCGGCCACGGCGAAGGCGGCCACCGTCACGAAGAACACCGCCAGGAACGGGACCACCAGCGGCAGGTAGATGCGCTGCTCCTGTGGGAACCTGCCGGCGAAGAGCCAGGCCACGCCGATCAGTCCCGGGATGCCCACGATCAGGGAGATGACCGCCGCACCGCGCAGTCCCCGGGGCCGGTTGATCACCGCCCCCAGGTGGCGCGCCGCCAGCACTGCCAGGGGTGGGTAGAGGGGATGCAGGTAACGGATCACCTTGTCGCCGGTGGACAGCGACAGCAGCAGGAAAAACAGCACCAGCCACAGGGCGCATAGCCGCAGCGACGGCGGCCCATCGCGCACGCCCCGCCAGGCCTCCCGCACCGTACCCGGCAGCAGCCCCGTCCACGGCAGCATGCTCAAGATCAACATGGGCAGGTAGGCCAGGAGCGCCTGCCAGAGCGGGATCGGCTGGGCGACCAGGATGGGTTTGAAGAAGCGGCCGATGCCGAGATTCCCGTAGAGGAAGAAGGTGTCCACGAAGGGCATGCCCTGCCGGAGATACCCTATGATGAACCACGGCGCGGCCACCATGAGAAAGGTCGCGGCGCCCGCACCCACCGCGGCCCACCGCCAGCGCTGCGCGCCCAGCGGCCGGCGCCAGGCGGCCACCAGGTCGGCGCCCGCGATGAGCGCGAAGGCGGCCAGACCCACCAGGCCCTTGGTGAGCACCGCCAGTGCCACCCACAGGCCGGTGGTGACCGCGCGGAGCGCGCGGCCGTCGCGCCGGTAGCGCAGATAGTCGTAAAGGGCCAGCGCCAGGAAGAGCGTGAGGGGGACGTCCTGCTGCGGGATCAGGCTGTGGTAAAAGGCCATGCCCATGCTGACAAACACCAGAGCCGCCAGGAGCGCTTCCTCTTCTTGCGCCCCCAGGCGCGCAATGCGGTACGTGACCCAGACGAGGACCAGGTTCATGAGCAACTGCCAGAACCGCAGCGCGGCGTCCCCCTCCCCGCCCAGCCGCAGCGAGAGTGCGATCAGCCAGATGGTAAGGGGCGGCTTGTCCACCAGCCAGCCGGGACGGTGCTGGAGGGTGAGCCACTCGCCGGAAGCCAGCACGTTCTTGGCGATCCTGCCGTATAGCGGCGCGTCGCCGTCGGTGTGGGGCACCGGCGCCCCGGCCAGGGTGATCAGGCACCCGGCCAGGATCAGCAGCAGCCACCGGCGCGGCCACGGCGCGGCGTGCGCCGCGGCCGCGGTGCCCGCCCCCGCGGCGGGCCAGGTGTGGGCGTCCGCGTTCATGACGCCTGCGGTTCGGAGGTGGCGTCCAGCGCGGCCGGCCCGGCTTCGGTCAGAGCGAAGAGAGCAGGGGAGAGGGGAAGGCTGGCGGCCAGGTGCCGCCGCCGCACCACCGTGGCGATGCCGGCGATCCCGGAGGAGGGAGGTCGCTGGAAGACCAGCAGGACGTGCTCGTCGGGCACGGCCAGCAGATAGCGGGCGGGCGGTCCGGTGAGATAGGCGGACGCCACCAGCAGGCGCGCGGCGTCGTAACCGTCCAGCGCCTCCAGGACGGCTGGCGCATCCGCAACCGGCTCCAGCAGGCCGCGCAGGCGCTCCGAGCGCGCGGCCAGGTTGCGCGTCGCGATGCGGTGAAGGGCCGCCACGTCGATCCCCCAGGCTTCCAGCATGCCGCGGCTGACGAAGGTGAGATCCCCCCGGACATCGATCACGTACACCGTGATGAGATTACCCACGGCGCCGGTGGTCGCAAACGACAGCGGAGGCGGCACGTCGCGGTAGGGGGCCAGAAAACCGGGGAGTTTCAGCATGGGGAGGATCCGGTTCTCGACCGCCACCAGCGGCGGTGGCGTGGGATGGCGCAGGGCACGGAGACCGGTCAGCCGGCGCGCCCGGGCCCACGCCAGCGCCGCGGCGCACGCCGCCGTCACCGCGGCCGCGGCGTGCCAGGTCTCCATCGGTTGAGCCATCCGGGCTCAGGGCGTGCCGCCTCGCCGGGGGCGGAAGCCCTGGATATCGGTGATGGCGCCGCGCCGCTCGCGGGCCGGGAGCAGCACCGCTTCCACCGGCAGCCCGATCGCCACGCGGTCGTGGTCAACGTCGAGCAGGCGCGTCACCAGGCCGCCGTCGGTGCCATCGATCTGGACGTAGGCGACGACCTCCGGGGCTTCCAGCGGCCGGCCGTCGCGGTCCAGATGGAGGACGGCGTAGGTGTGCACGGTGCCCACCG
>JACQTN010000473.1 GCA_016210785.1 Armatimonadota bacterium | reverse complement strand
GCAGACGTTCGATCCGCCGGGCAAGATCGGTGAGTTCTTCCAGTGACTGCACGCCGCAGCGTCCCGCCCCCAGGTCACACTCGATCATGACGGGGAGCGTCAGGTCTTCGCGGTGCATGGTCGCGCTGAGTGCCTCCAGCGTGGTAACGGAGTCGACGGTGACCCGCACGGTGGCCTGTCGGACGAGTCGAGCGAGACGGTCAACCTTCGCCGGGCCCACGATGTTATAAGGGATCAGGATATCCATCATCCCGGCATTGACCATGACCTCGGCTTCGCTCAACTTCTGGCAGGTAACTCCGATCGCCCCCGCTCGCAACTGCAGGTGTGCGATAGCCGGGATCTTGTGAGTTTTCACATGAGGACGGCACGCGATTCCATGCGCTGACAGGAAGTCCTGCATCTTCTTGACGTTGGCATTCATGATATCCAGCTCGACAATCACGGCCGGCGTCTCAAGGTCATCTACAGTCATGGCTGAACTCCCCTCTCACGGTGGTTTCCCGCAGTGACATACGGCGGCATGGCGAGGATAGCGTCGGCGCCCGCCCCGGCGGCGGCCAGAGCCAGTTCCGCCGCGTGCGGGCCGCTGGTTCCCGAGACTCCGGCCACGTACGGGATCTTGCTGCCAAGCTCTGCCACCGTGACGCGGTAGAAGAGCCGGCGTTCATCGTCGCTGAGCGTGAAGAACTCGCTGGCCACCACCGGGCCGACCACCGCCTGCACGCCGCACGCCACGCAGAAGCGGATCTGACGCCGCAGGCTCTCGACGTCGATGCTCTGGTCGTCCGTGAACGGGGTGACCAGCACGGCGAAGACGCCGCGCCAGTCAATGGCTCGGCTCATGAGATGTAGACCTCCACGCTCCGATGCGTGTCACGTTGAGAGTAAGCGGAACACCGAACGCCGCGTAATCCGGCCAGGAGCCGATTCTCTTTGCATAATCCGGTGAATTCGACAGGCAATGACGTCACACGCCAACGCCCGCTGGCAAGCCGCTTCCGGCGGGCTGAAGCGGCGGCTCAGGCGTATCAGCCCCGGCGTGATCGGCAGCCCTGCGCGGGATGCGGCCGGGCGGCCGGAATACCGGGCGGATCAGCGGTCTGCTTCATCCGGAGGGGGGGTCGGGATGGACCGGAAGGGCCGTCGGCTTGCGGCGGATTACGCACTATAATAAGGTTAGAAGCCGATTCCGGCAAGGGTCCCGATGGCTCAGAATAGGGATGCCTGTGCGCGAGCAGGCGGGCTGATCCCCGTGCAAGAAACTCCGCGCGATAGGGAGGAGGCAACTGTCATGAAGTGCAGGCGTCACGAGACTCCACGTTCGTGGATCCGCGTGCTTGTCATCGCGGCGGTCCTCATCGCGGTGGGCGCGTTGACTCCAGCCGGTCTTGCGCAGGCGCCGGTCCGTGGGGGCGTTCTGCGCTGGGGCGTCGAAGCCGAGCCGCCGACACTGGACCCTCATTGGACGACGGTCTCCGTGACCGCGCAGATCGCCAATCATATCTTCGAGACCCTGTTCACGCTGGACAAAGACGGGAATCCTCTCCCTCATCTGGTTGACAGGTTCACGGTCTCTCCCGATGGGCGCGTCTACACGCTGGACTTGCGCAGAGACGTTCGGTTTCACAACGGCCGGCTGATGACTTCCGAAGACGTGGTGGCCTCGATCAGCCGGTGGGGACGCGTGACGGCCGCCGGAAAAACCGTCTTTACGTCGGTCCGTTCTGTCGAGGCGGAGGGGGCGAATCGGGTGATCATCCGCCTCACCGAGCGCTACGGACCGCTCCTGATTGCCCTCGCCAACCCGTTCCGTTCCATTCCGGCGGTCATGCCCGCTGAAATCGTCCGGGAGGCTGGCGAGGGGCAGGTCCAGCGCTTCATCGGTTCCGGCCCCTTCCAGTTCACCGAGCGTATCCCAGACCGGCACATTCGCCTCACGCGTTTCGCGAACTACGCTGCCAGGTCCGACAGTCCCAACGGGTACGGCGGCCGGCGGGTGGCCTATGTGGACGAGATCCGGATCATCCCCGTGCCCGAGCAGCCCACGAGGGTGTCTGGCCTCGAAACCGGCCTGTACGACTTCGCCAACGACGTCAACCCCGACATGTACCCGCGCTTCAGGGCAAACCCGAATTTCCAGATCTTCATGGCCCACGTGGGCTGGCCGATCGCCATGTTCAACAAAAAGGAGGGACTCTTCACTGACCGCACCATGCGGCAGGCGTTCCTGGCGGCCTTGAATATGGAGCCGCTCATGCGGGTGGCGTTCGGACAGCCGGCGTTTTACCGGCTGACCCCTTCGTTGATGCCGCAGGGGGCGTGGTATAGCGAGGTTGGCAAGGAGCAGTACAACCAGGCGAACCCCGAGCGGGCCCGCACGCTCCTGAGGCAAGCCGGATACACCGGCAAGCCGGTACGGTGGATTACCACGCAGGCGTACGAATGGATGTACCGGATCGCCGCGGGCGCCCGTCCCCAACTGGAGGCGGTCGGTTTTGCGTTGGACCTCCAGGTGTTGGACTGGGCAACCCTGGCGCAGCGGAGAGCCAACCCGGCCCTATGGGACGTCTTCTCGACGGGGGTGGTCAACGCCGCCGAGCCGACTGACGACGTGTACTTCTCGGCCAACTGGCCCGGCTGGTGGGTGGATGAACGCAAGGAAGGCCTGCTCAAGCAGTTGGGGCAGACCCTTGATTACCGGCAGCGCTACAAGCTCTGGGAGGACTTTCAGAAGCACTGGTGGCAGGAAGTCCCGGCGATCAACTTCGGGCACTACTCTACCATGCGGATGGGTGCCAGCCGTGTGAGAGGCTACGCCAACCTGCGCATGCCGTTCTTCTGGAACGTCTGGCTGGCCGCAAGGTGATGCCAAAAAACTCGGCGTGAGAGCGGGGCGCGGGGGAAAACGCCTGACGGGCTCCCCCGCGTCCCGTTGCTGGACATCCCACCGTTCTCCGACCGTGAGGGAGATTGTTGCCCATGGTTGAGCTGATTGCCAGGCGACTGCTCTCGCTTGTCATCGTCATGAGCGTTGTCGGAGTCATTGTCTTCACGCTGATGTACGTGGCCCCCGGCGATCCCGCGGTCGTCATGCTGGGTCCAGAAGCCTCTCCAGACGATGTGGCACGCCTGAGGCGGCAGTTGGGCCTCGAGCAGCCACTGGTCGTGCAGCTCGGACGCTGGGCTTTCCGTGTCGTGCAGGGAGAACTGGGCGAATCCATCTTCCTCAATCAGCCGGTCACGAAGTCGATAGCCCAGCGCGCGGAGCCGACGCTGGCGTTGACGTTGCTGAGCCTGGTGGTGGCGGTTGGACTCGGGGTACCCTTCGGGATCATCTCCGCGGTGCGCGCGGGTACGGCTGTCGATCAGGCATTTGCCACGCTGGCTGTTTTTGGAGTGTCGATGCCGGAGTTCTGGCTCGGCATCAACCTGATGCTGCTGTTTGGCCAGTACCTGGGCGTGCTGCCGGTGGCGGGCTACATCCCGTTGCTGGAAAACCCGCTCCAGTGGCTCCGGTCCCTCGTTCTGCCCGCGCTTGCGATCGGATTGGTGCAGTCGGCGCTCATCGCCCGCATCACGCGGTCAGCCATGCTCGATGTCCTGAGCCAGGATTACATCCGGACGGCGAGAGCAAAAGGTCTCCTGGAACGGGTCGTCGTGTACCGTCACGCGCTGCGGAACGCCCTGGTGCAGGTTGTGACGGTCATCGGAGTTGTGCTGGCCGTCCTCTTGAGCGGGGCAGTCGTCGTGGAAACGGTCTTCAACATCCCGGGCCTGGGACGGTTGCTGGTCACCTCCGTCCTCAGAAGAGACTATCCGGTCATACAGGGAGTCGCTCTCCTGGTCTCAGTCATCTACGTTCTGGTCAGTCTGGTCATCGATGTCCTGTACGTCTACCTGAGTCCCAAGGTCAAATATCTCTGATGATCGACCCTCCGCCCACCGACTCGGCGTCAATGAGACCGGCCGCAACCCGGCCTCCGTCCCGCGTGCGCCATCCGGAAGACCGCCTGCAGTGGCAGCGGGCCTGGAAGCGCCTGTGGAAGCGCAGGGTGGTGGCGATCGGGTTCCTCGTGTTTGGTACGGTGGCGGCGGCAAGCCTTCTCGCGCCCTGGGTGCAGCGCTTTCCCCCTGGCGCGATGAGTTCGATGGATCGCGTCGCACCGCCCTCCGCCCGCTACTGGATGGGTACGGACACCTATGGCCGGGACATCTTCAGCCGCATCCTGTGGGGAGGGCGCCTGTCGTACCTCATCGGGGCGGGAGCGGCCGGAACCGCCATGCTGGTAGGCACCGTGGTGGGCCTGACCGCTGGCTACCATCAACATCTGGACAACGTGCTGATGCGCGTCATGGATGGTCTGATGGCCTTTCCACCCATTGTGCTGGCCATCACCATGCTGGCCGGACTCGGTCAGGGGGCCAGGAATGTGGTGATCACCCTGGCCGTTGTGTACACGCCCAGGGTGGCCCGCCTGGTGCGCAGCAGCGTCCTGGTGCTGCGGGAAGAACCTTTTGTCGAGGCAGCGCGCGCCATCGGATTGTCGGACGCGCTCATCGTTCTTCGCCATATTCTTCCCAACTGCATCTCCCCTCTGATCGTCCAGGGCACGTTCATCTTTGCGTACTCCATCCTGGGAGAAGCCGCCCTCAGCTTCCTGGGCGTCGGCGTGCCGCCGTTCATTCCCACCTGGGGAATCATCCTGAGCGAGGGGCGTCTGTACACCACGATTGCCCCCTGGATGACGGTTTTCCCCGGGCTGGCCATCTTCTTCACGGTGCTGGGCATGAACCTGATTGGGGACGGGTTGCGGGATGCGCTCGACCCACGCCTGCGGGGCTTGTAGAGTGACGGCGTGCTGATACCGGAGCCCTGGATTGGGGCCCGGGCGGCAGGCGGGTTTGGAGGATCATCGTGTTTGCCACCCATGCGGTGTGCACCGAATGCGGCAGAAGGCACGCACTGGAACGCGTTTACCGCTGTGAGTCTTGCGGCGCCCCACTGGATGTCCAGTATCAGTACGCAGATATTTCGCCTGCCGCCTTCGATCCAACCTGCGGGAGCCGCGCCGACGGCATCTGGATCCACCATGACCTGCTTCCCGCGTCCGCAAGCTATGCGGTGACGCTGGGGGAAGGGCGGACGCCGCTGCTCAGGTGCGAGCGCATCGGCCAGCTCCTGGGTCTGAGCTGCCTGCTGGCGAAAGACGAGACGAGGCAGCCAACGGGATCCTTCAAGGACCGGCCGCTGAGCGTAGCGGTGTCCAGGGCTCGCGAACTGGGGGTTGATACGGTGACGACAGCCTCCAGCGGCAACGCCGCAGCCTCGATGGTGGCGTACGCTGCGCGCGCAGGCCTCAGGGCCGTCGTATTCGTCCCTTCTCACACACCAGCCAGCAAGCTCCTGCAGATCGCCGCGTCAGGGGCGAAGATCGTCCGGGTCACGGGATCGGTCAGCGACAGCATGGCACTGGCTCACACATCGGCAAGAGAGTTTGGCTGGTACAATGTGACCACCACGTTTGAGAATCCGTACTCGGTAGAGGGCGACAAGACCGTCGCGTATGAGATTGCAGCGGATCTTGGCTGGCGCGCCCCCAGGTGGATCATCGTTCCGGTGGGAGCGGGGCCGCTCCTGGCCGGCATCTGGAAGGGATTCTGTGAGATGCAGCGGGCGGGCCTGGTGAACATGCTCCCCCGCATGGTGGCCGCGCAGGCCGCCGGCTGCGCGCCCATCGCCCGCGCGTTCCGGGCGGGTGCTGGCGTCGTGCTTCCGTGGGATTCGCCCCGGACGATCGCATCCGGTATCCAGGACCCGCTGGCCGGGTACAGCCAGGACGGGACCTACACGCTCAAGATAGTCCGACAGTCCCTGGGGACCGCAGTCGCTGTTTCAGACGAGGCCATCCTGAGGGCGATACGGCTCATGGACGAGGCCGAAGGTCTATACATGGAACCCAGCGCCGGCGCGGCAGTCGCCGCCCTGACAGATCTCCTGCAAGACGGCTCAATGGCCAGCGGCGACGAAGTCGTGGTCGTGTCCACCGGGCACGGCCTGAAGCAGCCGTTTGCGACAGAGAACGAACTCCAGGACATTCCTGAGATCAGCCCGACACTGCAATCCCTCAGGGCGTTAGACCTCGACACATTCGCCTGACCGCAGCTCGATGGCCGACGCGAGGCTACCTGCCTAGCAGACAGCGGTAGTTGTCTCTGGAGTGGCCCGTTTCGGGAGCTAGACGCGGCGCTTTCCTAATTG
>JACQTN010000463.1 GCA_016210785.1 Armatimonadota bacterium | reverse complement strand
TGGGCGAGGGCGACGCGCTCATTTAGAAAGTCCGCGGGGTTCACGTTGAGCCCCGCCACTAACTCTGCGGCCACCGAGGCCTCGGAGTCGGCAGTATTGGCGAGCTTGACGAAGAATACGCCGTCGTCAAATCTCTGGCTGGCGCGCGCAGCCACCTCATCGGCAAGCCGGGTTTTCCCGATCCCGCCCATTCCTCTGAGCGTCACGAGTCGGTGGCTGGCTACGGCTTCCATGATCTGAACGATCTCTTGCTCACGCCCAATGAAGCTTGTGAGAAAGCGCTCGGCAGTCAGCCACGGGCGACCCGACGGTTGCTCCGGCGCCTTGCCGGGCCAAAAGGACCTCGAAAATCCGATGTCTCCCGAGTCCCTTCAGGTCCCAGGGCCCCCAGTCGTGCACCATCTGCGGTTTTGCCAAAACCCTGGTCTCCTCTGAAATGAGAACCTGCCCTCCCCCCGCCAGCGGCTGAACCCTCGCCGCCTTGTCGACATCGGTTCCAGAGAGGTCAACCAGTCCCGATACGGGGTCGCGGTAGACGATCGGCGTGCCCGTGTGAAGCCCTATCCTGACCTGGAGGGCGCTCTGGCCTGCCGGCACCGGGGAAGTGGTCAAGCGCTGCTGGATCTCACAGACACAAACCACTGCTTCAGATGGAACCGTGAACCCGACCAGGAACGCGTCGCCCATCATCTTCAACTCCCGGCCGTTGTGACGGGCAACGCACTCCCGGACCAACTGGTTGTGGGGGGTCAAAATGCGGGAGAAATACCGCTCGTCTCCAACCTCAGCCTTGATTTTCGTCGAGCCCACGATGTCAGTAAACATCATGGTGATGACGCCGCCGGTCAGCGGCATCACCCTCTGAACGACGGCTGGATCAAGCTTCTCCAGCAGTGCCTTCAGCCGGTCCGAACCAGCCTCGTCGTTTGGCATACTGGTATGGTTGGAGTGGCAGAGTTTGACCAACGTCCATAAATAGGTTCAGGAGAACTTACTAGTTTGCAGGCTTCTTGACGCCGGACTGCGGTTCCTGCGCCTGTCGGCTCGTCAGAGGCTGGATGGGGTAATTGCCGCCAACGCCCGCAGCAGCCTCGCCGACTGCGCGGGCGTTCCCACGGAGATCCGGATCGCGTTGGGCAGGTAGCGCGTCTCGTAGGACTGGATGAGGATGCCACGTGCGCGCAGGGCGTCGCGCAGGCGGTGCGCGCTGCCCCGCCGCACCTCGCACAGGATGAAGTTGGTGTGGGAGGGCAGCGGCCACAGGTAACCGACGGTCCCCAGGCGCGCCGTCAGCCGGTCCCGCTCGCGCATCAGACGCCGCACGTTCCCCAGCAGAAACTCCCGGTCCTCCAGCGAGGCGCACACCGCGGCCTGCGCCGCGGCGTTGACGTTGAAGAGCATCTTCACCTTCCAGAGGTGGCGCGCCACGCGCGGCGAGAGCAGCCCGTAACCAACCCGCAGGCCAGCCAGCCCCGCCCACTTGCTCATGGTGCGCAGGATCACCAGGTTGTCGTAGTCCCGCAGCAGCGGTATCACCGTCTGCCCGCTGAACTCGTAGTAGGCCTCGTCCACCAGCACCGGGACGCCGGTATCCAGCAGGACCCGCAGGTCCTCCACCGGCGTCAGGTTGCCCGTGGGGTTGTTGGGACAGCAGGCGAAGATGAGCCGCGTGCGGCGGCCGATCCTTCTGGCGATGGCGCGCACGTCCAGCGCGTACCCGTCCGCCGGCCGGCGCGGCACCACCACCGGGCGGCCGCCGGCGATGCGCGTGTGCAGGGAATAGACGAAGAAGGTCGGCTCCGGCACGATGGCGGTATCCCCCGACCCGACGAACAGGTGGCAGAGCAGCGTGATGAACTCCTCGCCACCATTGGTGAGCAAGATCTGGCCGGGATCCACCCCGGCGTACTGCGCCAGCGCCTCCCGCGCGGTCCGCTGCGTCTCCTCCGGGTACCGGTGCCAGCGGTCGAAGCGGGCGAGGCAGCGACGCACCGCGGGCGACGCGCCCAGGACATTCTCATTGTAGTGCAGGCGCAGTATCGTCTCCTCGCCCATGCCGCCGGCCCCGTCCACCGCATAAGGATCCACGCCGGACGCGCCGTCGGGCAACCGCCGCACCTCCGGCCGGATCCACCGCTCGATGCTGCTCACGCTATGCCTCCACCAGTCCGCCGTCGCCGGCCGCGCCACCCGCGGCGCCGGCGCAGCGTTGTATACGTCCCCTGAGCACCATTCCCTGCCGCCTGCGGCCGCGGAGCGGTGCGCCGGCGTGTTCTCGACCTCCGCCCTTCCCTGTGGTACTCCGGCGGCCTCGCCTGGAGAGCACGCAGCCGCCCGGGAAGAGTCCCATTTCTCAGAGAATCTTTCCAGGCGACCGCGGCTGAAGGTTGTGCCGGCGCAAGCCTGTGCCGGCGCAGCGATCCCTGTGAGGGGAGGTCACCGATGCGCCCGCGCATACGAACACGCATTCGCCTACCCGATTTTATGTCTTGACACCTGGCGCCAGTCATGGTAAATAGGATGATACTGGACTTAGTCGAATAGGAGTTCGGTCTGCCGACAAGAGCAAACCCGCTGTGAGGCGGGGACGCAAAACCGCGGGGCTCGACCACCACGGGCGTTCACACGGTGAACTCCGTGGAACTTTGGAGAGCCAGCCGGGTTGCCGAAGGGACCAGGGAGCCTGTCTCCGTGGGGACGGGCTTTTTTTTCTCCCCTGCTCCGGGCGGTCCCTGGCAGGCGAGGCACAGGAGGGATTGACATGGAAGTGCGGCGTTTCCCGATGCACCGGCAGGGGACACGGCCGGACACCTCCATCGCCTACATGATGACACGCCTGGGACGGCCCCGCGCCGAACTGCGCGAACTGTCGGCGGTGGTGAAGCGCAACACGCTGGCCTACGCGGTGGAGGACCCCTATCGGGGGACTCTGCTGGAACAGGCCGCCGCCAACGTGGAGGCGGCCATCGCCGCCCTCAACCGCGCCGACGCCGCCCTGCACGAAGCCTGCGGCGCGCGATAGGCGCGCCGGCGCGGACTCTCTGCCGGCACGCCGTCACGCGTCCCGGCTGTCCCGCAGGCGGCCGCGGGGCAGGAACAGGATTCCCACCGACGCCGCCACGACCAGCACCAGACCCAGCACGAAGACCGAGCGCAGCGAGACCGCCAGGGCGTGCCGCAGCGGTTCCAGGGTCTCCGTGGTGAGCGCCGCCCGGCTGCGCGGATCGAGGAGCAACTGCGAGACGCGCGCGCCGGTCACCGTCCCCACGGCAACGCTCCCCAGCAGGGCCTGCAGCCGTGCCACGAACAGGATCCCCATCACCGCCACGCCCACGGCGCTCCCCACATTCCGGGCGTACATCATGCCGGACGTGGCCACCCCGCGCTCCGCCCGGGTCACGGTGCTCTGCACCGAGACCATGAAGACCGACGTGGTCGACCCCATACCCATCCCCAGCAGCACCGCGGTCCACAGGACGAACGCGTAGGTCATCTGCGTGCTGAACAGGACGATGAGGACGAACCCCGCCGTCATGGTGGCCAGGCCCACGGTGGTGATGCGGCGCGGGCCGAAGCGCAGCAGCATCCGGCTGGCGACGATGCTGCTGAACATCCACCCCAGCGAGAAGGGCGTGAGCACCGCGCCGGCCTTGGTGGCGGAGGTCCCCATCACGCCCTGCACGAACAGCGGCACGAAGTAGGTGGAGCCGAACATGGCCGCGCCCACCAGAAAGCCCATGTAGCTCCCCACGCTGAAGATGCGGTTGCCCAGCAGGCTCACCGGGATCATGGGGTGCGGGCTGCGGCGCTCGATGACCACGAAGCCGGCCAGGGCGGCCACCCCTACCAGCAGCGGCAGCGCCGCCGGCGCGCCCGCCCGGTCGTGGAACGCGATCAGCAGCGCCACGGTGCCCAGGGTGAGGGTGGCGATGCCGGGGTAGTCCACCGAGCCCTGCCGCGCCGTCATGGGAGGCTCGCGGAAGCTCCACACCACCACCGCGGTGGCCAGCACGCCCACCGGCAGGTTGATGAAGAAGACCCACGGCCAGCCCAGGTAGTCCACGAAGATGCCGCCCATCAGCGGCCCCACGATGCTGGCCAGCCCCCACATGCCGCTGAACAACCCCTGGATGCGGGCGCGCTCCTCCAGCGTGTAGATGTCGCCGACGATGGTGAAGGCGACGGTGAGCACCGCCCCGGCGCCCAGCCCCTGCAGGATACGGAACGCCACCAGTTGCTCGATCGATGTGGCAAGACCGCACAACACCGACCCGCCGAGGAAGGTGCCGATGCCGATCAGGTAGAGGCGCTTGCGGCCGTACAGGTCGGAGAGGCGGCCGAAGGCGGGCATGGCCGCGGTGGCGGCCAGCTGGTAGGCGGCGAAGACCCAGGAGTACAGCGACAGGCCGCCCAGGCTGCGCACGATGGTGGGCATCGCGGTGCTGACCACGGTGGCGTCCAGCGCGGCCAGGAAGATCCCCAGCATGACCGCGGCCGTGACCAGGGGACGCGAACCGATAGAGATGCGAGAGGGCGCCGGGACAGACGGCGTGCTGGTTGACGTCACACTGGACATTCTAGCAGAGCTTCCCCGCTGGGAAAAGCACGGGATCGCGGGCCAACGCCCGGTGCAATCGTGCACCGGGCCTCAGGGCCGGCTAATGCCCTGTGCCACGCCCGGGAGCAGCCCACACGGTCACCTGCCGCGGCGACCAGGCGCACAGGATGGGGCCAGAGCGCCCTTCACCGGCACCTTGCCGTCTGGCTCAGGAGACAGAGAACTGCCGATCTTTCAAAACGACTCTGTCATCCACCGATAGCGTGAGCGGCGGAAGCATGACGCAGTCACTATGGATCTTGGCCTTGACCGCACCGCCTATGTGAAAATTCGTGCCGACCGCAACCCACGACGCTCCCAGGATCCTCTCATCCTCCAGAGGAGTGCCGGACAGCCTGGCATGCGGATTGATGCCAACGCCAACCTCCGCAACGAGATAGACCTGGGGATCGTCAAGATCCGCAAGAAAGCTACGGTACTCCTGAGCATCGCTCCCTCCAACTACCTCGATCACCTTACCTCCCTTCACTATCATTTCAATGGGATCCCTTAACGGACGGTACATGGGCGAGGCGCTTCCATCGATCACCAGCCGGCCCTCAGCCTCCCCCGGGTTAACGCCCCTACCGGCCTGCCCGCCAGGAATGATTGTCACTGCTCCCGGCGTCCGGGCGGTAGAAGGGTTGTAGAACCCCTTCAGCTGGCCTATGCCCAGGGTGACATCTGTGCCTTTGGACGACGAAAGCCTGACCTGCTTCCCCTTACGAAACACGTCCGCCAGTGCTTCGGCCAGATCCATCATACTCTTCAGCTGCCCCGAATCCGTGGGCATGAGTCTGTATAGCAAGTCCAGAGAATTATAGATATATCTTGCCGGAGGCAGCATGACCACCCTCGCACCGGCCGCCAGCGCTTCGGTCGCAGCGATAGTCTGAAGAATCGAGAGAGTAGACACAATGACGACCGCGTCCGCAGACTTCATGGCGGCACTGACAACTTTCGGCGGTTCCATGCCCGCGATAGGGCGAGACACATAATTCACCACCTGAGGCTCTGCTCCCCTCGTGTGTACAGCCGACGCAATGGCCTCCACAAGGGCATCGGCACCCGGAAATTCTGCGACCCGCGTGTCTCTAACAACCAGAACATCCTCTCCCGGTTGAACTCCCAGGACAAATCCCACGACGACCTCGGCCGCCTTCGTAAACTCCAGGAACCTCATGAATGACCACGCCTCCTCTCCAAGAGCCCTAACGTCGGACGCCTTTAAGCCTCGGGTTTAACGCGTCATTCAACCCATCGCCGATAAGGTTCAGGGAAAGCACCGTGAAGAAAATGGCGGCGCCCGGAAACACGGACATCCACCAGGCTGTGCGCAGAAACCGCTGAGCATTAAAGATCATCCTGCCCCACGTCATTAAGTTCGGATCACCCGCTCCCAGGTAACTCAGCGCCGCCTCGGTGATGATGGCAGCCCCGACATCGAGCGAGGCGGTGACGATGACAACATGCAACACGTTAGGAAATATGTGTTTGAAAATGATGCCTCTACTGCCGAGTCCCAGCGCCTTCGCCGCTACAACAAACTCTGATTCCCTCAATCGCAGGAACTCGGACCTCACCAGTCTGCCCATGCGAGGCCAGCTCAAAATCCCGATGACGACCACCACGTTCCACACGGTGTTTCCGAAGAAGACCACGATCACCAAGGCGAAGAGCAGCCTCGGGACCGACTGAAACAGCTCGCTCACCTTGACCAACACATAATCGGTCGATCCGCCAAAGTAACCCGAGATAGAACCTATGGACACACCGATCAAGGTACCAGTCATCGCTGCGATGAAGCCTACCAGCAGGGAAACCCTGGCGCCGTAGGCCACTCCACTGAATACATCTCTGCCCAGGTCATCCGTTCCCATATAGAAATGGTCGCCGGGAGGGGACAAAGCGGGGCCCACGCCCGTGTCCATGGCCTGATACCTGGTCAAAGAACCGCCGGCCACCGCAAAGATAAGCAGAGCGGCCAGAAAGAAAAGGCCAAACACGGCCCCCTTGTTCCCGCCATATCGCCTCCACAACTGAGCCGAAGCCGCCCTCCCGGAGATCCTGTCCATGGGTCCCTGGACGCCCCTCACTGGTACACCACTCGGGGGTCGAGATAGGCGTAGAAGATGTCGGTGACCAGGTTGATGACAATCACACTCACCGAGGTCAGAATCAGCAGGCCCATGAGCACCGGATAATCTCGACGAAGGACGGAATCAAACATCAGTCGGCCGAGTCCGGGCCAGCTAAACACGGTCTCCGTGACCATCGCCCCGGCGATCTGGAAGGCAAAGTCCATGCTAATCACGGTAACGATCGGGAGAAAGGCATTGCGCAAACTGTGCTTCAGCGTCACAGTCATGTTACTTAAACCTTTGGCTCTCGCACTCACAATATATTCCATTCCATAGATTTCCAGCATGCTGGCTCTGGTGACTCGGGCAACCAGGGTCAGCTGAATAACACCAAGGCACACCACGGGCAAAGTAAGGTGGAGTGCCCAATCCAGAAGACCTCCCTGGCCCAGTGCCGAAGCCGGGATACCCCCGGTCGGGAATATGCTGAAGTACACAGAGAACGCGATGATCAACAGCTGGCCCAACCAGAATACCGGTATCGAGTACCCGAACACCGCGGTCACTGTGCAGACGCGATCGACGAACGCGTGGGGGTGATTCGCCGCGGACACGCCCAGCGCGATGCCGGCTATGGCAGCAAACAGGGTGGAGAGCAGGACCAGCAAATAGGTGACCGGCATCCTCTCCACAATGATTTGAAAAACCGGACTCTGGTAGAAGTGTGAGTACCCGAGATTCCCGCGGAGGACGCCCGCCACATAAACCACCAGCTGCTCAGCCAGGGGTTTGTCCAGCCCCAGTTGCCTCCTCATTTGCTGCACATACTGCTCGGTGACCTCCCCTGCCCCTCCTTGGAGAAAGACATACACGGGATCCCCGGGCGCCAGATGAAGTAACGCGAAATTTATGACGACGACAGCCAGAACCAGGGGAAACGCGCCCAGTATTCGCTTGATCGTGTAGGCGACCATGCTACGCCGGATCCCCCTGACCGACCTGGTGCGTACGACACCCAGACCCGCCGTCTGTGGTCAGGTTCCCAACCACACCACCACGGCACCTGTGGCCCGGGCCCTCGCCTACGAGCAAACTCGAAACGTGGAGCCCCCAGAACCCGTGGCAGGTTCCAGGGACTCCACACGGCGTGTCACCCCGGCAGGTGACGAGTGCGGCAGCAACTCCGCTCTCGATCCCTTACCTCTGAACAGGCCTGATCCTGTTGAGGTGCATCCACAGGTAGCCCAGAGTCCACACGTTCTTGGGCTCCTCGGTAAAGAGCCCAACCTTCACGCTGGTAGCGCTCTGCGGGGCCACCACGAACGCCGATGGCTGCTCTTCCGCCAGGATTTCTTGCATCCGATAGATCTGCCGCAGCCGCTTCTCGCGATTGGTTTCAGTCATCATGGAGTCGAAGAGCCTGTCGTACTCCGCGTTGCTGAACCCGGGGGCATTCGTCCACGGCACGCGCTGGATATTGGCGCTGTGATACCGCTTCAGGCTGGGAGGAGTGGGGCCGGTGCAGAACGGCAGGATCGCCGTATCAAAATCCCAGTTCTTGAACACGTGATCCTGCCAGGCCGCATCATCAAGGGTGACGATCTTCAAGTCGACGTTGACCCGCTTAAGATCGTCCTTTATAAGCTCCGCTTCTTTGATGTGCTGGGCGTAGGCGGCGGCGTGCTTCAGAGTAATTTGAAATCTCCATCCGTCCCCTTTTACCGGATACCCTGCCTCATCCAGCATCCTGCCGGCCCGCTGCGGGGCATATTCCATCTGCTTGGCCTTGGGGTTATGCCAATCGCCCGTAAACTGGGTCCGGGCAACATGCCCGGTGACCGTCTGGGCTCCGCCAAAATACGCCAACCTGACAATCTTCTCCGAGTTAATCGCGGCGGTGAGCGCCTTCCGCACGATTCGGTTTGCGAACAGCTCCTTTCTCGTGTTGAAGCCGAGGGCATCCACCGTTCCACAGGGCGAACCATGGAAGAACACCCGGTTGCCCGGCAGCCTGCTCAACCTGGCCACTTCGGTTGCCGGGGTATCAAAGGGAATCCAGTCCACCTCGCCCTTCTCGAAAGCCAGGGCCCTCGCCTGAGGGTCGGGGAGAATCCGCAGGACTATCCTCTTTATGGCGGGCGCCCTATCGTAGAACTTCTCGTTCCTCTCCAGGGTGACGTGGCTCCCCTTCTTCCACTCCACAAACTTGAATGGCCCCGAACCAATCGGTTTCGAGTTGTAAGGGTTTGTGAACAAATCCGTCCCTGCATACAGTTTCTTTTGCACCGTTGCCGAGCACAGAGGACCGAGGCCATCAAAGGGATTCAACATCTCGGGGTACGGCTGACTCAGACGAAACACCACTGTTCGAGCATCGGGGGTCTCGATGCCCTTGATGACCGAACCGAGACCGCGCTTGCAAACGCTCAAATGGACCAGCGATATCTCCTTGACGCTAAACGCCACATCTTCCGCCGTGACAGGGTTGCCGTCGTGAAACGTCGCCCGCTTCAACCGAAACGTCCAGGTCAACTGATCGGGAGAGACCTTCCATGACTCGGCAAGTTCCGGCGCGGCTTTGAAATTCTCGTCAGATTGGAACAGGGAACTGTAAAGTCGGTACCCCGACACCCAGTACACGAAGGTACTGGCACTCAAAGGGCTCAGGGTTCTCGGATCGGTGCTGACACCGATGACGAGGGTATCCCTGGGAGCGGCGGCCGATACAAGCCCTGCTGTTGACGCAAACCCTCCGGCCCCCACCAGCATCCCCAGAAGGCAAACCAGCACAACGCTGCTGGCTCCTCGCGCGCAGGCACGTTTCTTTCCCGGGCCTCCGCCTCCTCGGAAGTGAGATGGGAAATGTCTCGCCATTCCCTTTCTCATGCATCACACCCCCCTCTCCGGAAATTTCTCCATCTGGATCTCGATCGGCGCGTACTCGATGTCGAAGCCAAAGTGCCTGGGCCCGACTGCTTCAACTGCGGCCACGGTGCGATAGAACGGGTCAAGACACGGCCACGCTACCACGGTCACATCCTCACCTTCAGCCAGCAGGCCATTCGGCCTGCCTTCCCCCGTGCCCTGAGACACAATGCTTATACAATCGGGACTACTAATGTAGGCTTCGCCATCAAGCCAGGCAATGTGGTTTTCGTTCTTGTACCAGACCCTCAGCCGGTGGCCCGCAAAGCTCCTCAGACCGTCGATGAGATGCTCGCCATAGCCGAACTGGTACGCCGCCCGATCATCCAACACTTCCTTGCTCACACGCCCCTCAAAGATCACCCATCCGCGCAACGCCTGAGCCATGGCGTGAGCGGGACTACGCCCTGAGGCCAAAGCACTCCGACGAGCGCATCCCACCTCCATAGCGAGGGTCAATGTCCCAGGAACTGCAACGTGGCGGGCGCGATTGACGGGAAGAAGAAAGGTCGCGTGGCCGACAATGCTCAGGGCCGCCAAGCTCAACATCCGCCCAATCCGATCAGCCATCGGGATGCTGACCGCTTCTTTGTTAATGGTGATGTTCCCCCATCTGTCAACATAGGCGGCCGGCCACGGCATATGGCCCATAAGGCATGGCTTGAACTGGCCGATTTCGGGCAGGGCGCGGCCCGCATAATCCGCATCGACAATGGGGATGCCCAGTGAGGCGGCGGCCACCATGGGACGAGCGGTATTGGCCGAACCCAGTTCCAAGGGGACGAGGCCATCGATTCTCTCGATACCATGATGGCGCGCCAACTCTAGTATCGCGACCTCGATAGGGTTCTGGTATTTCGCACGCACGAGCCCGAGGGCATCTAGTTCCGACTGGGGAGTTCCGCCTTTGGGTCCCCTTCCGCCAATACCGGCGGCAGAAACGGTCCACCCTTCACGAGGCAAATCATCTAAACCCACCAGCTCCACGCGTTTGCCATTCTCGATGAGCGGGCAGAGAAGATCAATCCCTAGCTGCGGAGGAGAGATATTCGCCCCGCCACCGGTGCCCAACACAGCCAATCCATAGACCAGATCCTCTACATCTATGAGCGACTCCAAATGTCGCCGCCGCATTCGTCACCTCGTCAGTCGGATGCTCACGCCTGAAAGCAGATCCCATGACGACTGGCGCAAACGCCTGCTTTGCAGCAGTCACTACTGCCGCGAATTAGGCTTCGGATCTGCCTGCCAATTTGGCGCGCCAGCCTGGTTTTGGACCGTCCTGTGAGGCACAGCTCGTCTGGAACGTGGGTGAGG
>JACQTN010000462.1 GCA_016210785.1 Armatimonadota bacterium | reverse complement strand
CGGACCGTGTCGCGGGTCATGCGCTCCTCGTCGCTGAGCAACTCTTCGATCTGGTAGTAGTCCGTGCCGCGGGTAGTGATCTCCATGGTCGTCGCCCCCATCTCGCCCGGCGTCACGGGTGGAATTCGCCGGGCGCCGGACACCGGTGCTCTGATTCGCCGGGCGCGGCGCGACTTCCCCTCGCGTGGCGCCCGGCGACAGCTTCCGACGCTCGGGCCACCGTGGTATGGTACAATGCCGTGAAAGAGATCTCCATACAACCTCCCACCGATTCGGAGACCCGGACGATGGCCATCCCGGAAGAGGAAGCCTACCGGCGGCTCGCCGAGGCCGCGAAATCGCTGGACGCCCGCCTGGTGGTGGACCGGGCGTGGGTGCACTACCGGGTCCAGGCCTACCCGGGATTCGAGGTCGGCCTGAACCTGGGCGACGCGCGGACCATCTTTTTCGTCCCCGAGCCCGACATGGACGGCAACGGCTGGCCGGAGCGTCTGCGAGAACGCCTGGCCGCCGCGCTGACGTACCTCCGCCGCTTCCCCCAGGCTCCCCGCGAATAGGGTGCGGGTGCTATCATCGGAAAGACGCCGCGACCGGAGGCCGTTCATGCGACTTGCGGGCCTGCACCACATCACCCTGATCAGCAGCGACATGGCGCGCACCGTGGACTTCTACACGCGGGTCCTGGGCCTGCGCCTGATCAAGCAGACCGTCAACTACGACGACCCGTCGGCCAAGCACTTCTACTTCGGGGACGAGGTGGGCACGCCGGGCACGGTCATCACGTACTTCGAGTGGCCCCACCTGCCGCCGGGCCGGACCGGTCCCGGCCTCACGCACCATTACGCGTTCACGGTGGCGGATGAGCGCGCGCAGCTGTGCTGGCTGGTGCGCCTGCGCCGGCTGGGGTACCAGGTGACCCTTCCTCGTCCCCGCGTGTATTTCACCTCCATCTACTTTCGCGACCCTGACGGCGTCATCATCGAGGTCGCCACCCGCGGTCCGGGGTTTGCCGTGGACGAGGACCCGGCGCGGCTGGGCGGCGAGGTGAAGATGCCGCCGCGCGAGTACATGAAGCCGCACCGCCAGGACCGAGAACCGGACCTGGCGGCGCTCGACTACGACGGCGCGGAGATCCTGCCGGCGATGCGGCTGGCGAGCCTTCACCATATCACACTGATGTGCCGGGATATCGAGCGGACGACGCGCTTTTACACCGACCTGCTGGGGCTGCGCCTGGTGAAGCGGACGATTAACTTCGACGACCCGTCGTCGCCTCACTCCTACTACGGAGACGAGCAGGGCTCGCCGGGGACGCTGGTCACCTACTTCGCCTACCCGCAGATGGCGCAAGGCACCATGGGCGTCGGGGTCACGCACCACTACGCCTTCGCGGTCGACGACGAAGCGGAGCAGTGGGAGTGGCAGGCGCGTCTGATGCGCGCCGGCATCCCGGTCTCCCCGGTGATGGACCGCACCTACTTCCGCTCCATCTACTTCCAGGACCCGGACGGCGTCATCCTGGAGATCGCCACCCGCGGGCCGGGGTTTCTCGTGGACGAGCCGCGGGAGACCTTAGGCGCGCGCATGATCCTCCCGGGCGGCCGGTCCTGCGCATGAACGAGTCTTTTCTGGGACGGGCTGCTGGTGCGTGCGTGCGGGAATTCGCGCTACACGCTCGGCGCACTATCGTAGCGCCTTCGTGCGCAGGGGATACCAGGGAGAACGGCTCATGATTGTTGAGCAACTGAGCGTTGGGCCGGTGCAGGCCAATTGTTACGTGGTGGGTGAGAACGAAGGCGGCAGGGGTCTCGTCATCGATCCCGGCGACGAGAGCCCGCGCATCCTGGAGGTGGTGGCACGGCATGGTCTCCGGATCGCGGCGGTGGTGTGCACGCACGCTCACTTCGATCACATCGGCGCCGTGGCGGAGGTGTGCCGGGCCACCGGCGCGCCCTTCCTCATCCACACCGGCGAGAGGGAGATGCTGGAGGCGGCGCCGGAGCGCGCCGAGATGATGCTGGGCATCCGCATCCCCGCGCCTCCGACCCCAGATCGCTGGCTGGCGGAAGGGGACGAGGTGACCGCGGGGACCCTGCGCTTCCGGGTGGCCTTCACCCCTGGGCACGCGCCGGGCCACATCACGCTGATCGGCGACGGCGTGGCGTTTGACGGCGACGTGCTGTTCGCCGGCAGCATCGGGCGCACCGATCTCCCCGGCGGCAGCCTGGAGGTGCTGCTGCGGTCCATCGCGCGCACGCTGCTCGTCCTCCCGGACGAGACCGTGCTCTACCCCGGGCACGGGCCGCCGACCACCGTCGGCCGCGAGCGGCTCACCAATCCCTTCCTCGCCGGGCTGATGCCGCTGCCGGACTGACGTGTTCGGACTGGGCCCCCCGCGTCGCCCGCGGACCGTGACCAAAGTGGGTGTCCCATGCGTCTGGAGCGATGGCAGGGAGCCGGGCCGCCCGACGAGCGCGACCTGCTGGCGCGGCTGCGGGCCGAAGGCTTCGACGGTTACGTCTGGCATGATCCGCCGGGAGCCGTGTACGGCGATCATGCCCACGACGACCAAGAGATCAGGTGGATCGTGCAGGGCACGCTCACCATCAGCTTTGCCGACGGCACGGAGGTCATGCTCGGACCCGGTGACCGGCTGCACGTGCCGGCCGGGGCTGTCCACCGCGCCCTCGCCGGGCCCGAGGGAGCGCGCTATGTGTGCGCCGTGGCGCCGTAGGTGCGCGTCTCGGAAAAGCGGTGCTTCATTCATGCGCAGGACCGGCTTGGCTGAGTCCGAGCATCATCTGTATGCCGGTACCCCCACTGTCGCGGGTGCGCCGTGAGTACGGTGAGCGCGGTAGAACGCACCCGCCTTGCACGACGTCGAACGTGCCGGTTGAACCCCCTGAAACATCCGGAGCGTCTCTCGTGCTTTCATCACTGCCCCGTTGGATGTTTCAGGGGGTTCAACCGGCACGTTCGACGTCGTGCAAGGCGGGTGCGTTCTACCGCGCTCACCGTACTCACGGCGCACCCGCGACAGTGGGGGTACCGGCATACAGATGATG
>JACQTN010000456.1 GCA_016210785.1 Armatimonadota bacterium | reverse complement strand
GACACCCGGATGAGCCCGTCGGTGATCCCCGCCCGGAGCCGGTCCTCCCGCGGCACCTTCACGTGGGTGGTGCTGGCGGCGTGGGTGACCAGTGTGCTCACGCCGCCCAGGCTGACGGCCAGCTTCATCAGCCGCAGGTGCTCCACGCACTGCCTGCCGCCCTCGAGGCCGCCCTTCACCTCGAAGGCCAGCATCCCGCCGAACCCCCGCATCTGCCGGCGGGCGACGTCGTGGTTGGGATGGGAGGGCAGGCCGGGATAGTGCACCCGCTCCACCTTGGGATGGCGCGCCAGGAATTCGGCGACGGCCAGCGCGCTGTGGTTCTGCCGCTCCACGCGCAGGGCCATGGTCTGCACGCCGATCCCCAATAGCCACGCCGCGAACGGATCGATGGACCCGCCCAGGATGCGGAGCTGGTCGAAGGCCCGGCGGATGAACGCCTGCGATCCCACGATGATCCCGCCCACCACCGTGTGGTGGCCGCCGATGTACTTGGTGGCGCTGTGCACCACCACGTCCACGCGCCACTCCAGCGGGCGGGTGTTGTAGGGCGTGGCAAAGGTGTTGTCCGCGATCACCGTGGCGCCGGCCCGGCGCCCGATAGCGGCCACGGCGGCGATGTCGGTCACCGTCATCATGGGGTTGGCCGGCGTCTCCACGTAGACCAGCTTCGTGTTGGGCCGCATCGCCCGCGCGTAGTTCTCCGGGTCGATGGGATCCACGAAGGTGGCCTCCACCCCGTACTGCGGCAGCAGCTTCGCAAACAGCTCATAGGTGGCGGAGTAGACCGGCCCCGGCACCACGGCGTGATCCCCGCCCCGCACCACCGCCAGCGCGGCCTTGCTCACCGCGGCCATGCCCGACGCCACCGCCAGCGCCGCCTCGCCGCCTTCCAGCAGCGCCATCTTCGCCTCGACGTAGTCGGTGTTGGGGTTGCTCCAGCGCGTGTAGAACGCGGGGTGGTCGCCCGACGCGCGCTCCGCGCCCTCCGCCACGGTATGGAACTGGAAGGTGGCGGTCTGGTAGATGGGGATGGGAATGGTGCCCAGGGGATCGGGGTTGGTTCCGCCGTGGATCGCGGTGGTGGTGAACCCCCAGGCCGGCCGCATCGCAACGCCCTCCACACGATGAATGTCACTTGGTTCGATGAAGCGTCGCTCGGGCCTCTCTTCCACCCGCGCCCCGCACCCGCGTTGGGAGCGCGCCTGGAAATGTCATGTGTCATTCATGCGCAGGCCCGGCTTTGCCGAGGCCGAGCATCGCAGGGTTTCGGAACCCCACCGTCGCGGGTGGGGACCGAGGGGAGGGGAAGGACCTCCCCTCGGCAGAAACTTGGCGAAGGGTGGAGTGGCGCAAAGCCACTCCACCCAACCTTATCGGCTACTGCCAGACCCGGCGTACGACGCGCAGGAAATTGCCCCCCAGGATCTTGAGGACGTCGTCCCGCCCGTACCCGCGGCGGAGCAATCCTTCGGTCAGGTTGGGCCACTCGCTCAGCCGGGAGATGCCCTCGGGGAACTTCCACGGAGGCAGCGGATAGAACTCCGGCTTGAACTTCAGCCGGTAGAACATCTCCACGGACCCGCCCGTGTTCAGATCGAGCCCGAATCCCACGTGGTCGACGCCGGCGAGCCTGACGACATGGTCGACGTGATCCAGCACGTTCTCCAGCGTCGGCCCGTCCCGCTTGACGAACGCCGGGAAGACGTTGATCCCCACCATCCCGCCCTTTTTCGCGACCAGCGTGATGTGTTCGTCCGGGATATTCCGGGGATGATGGCAGACGCTGCGGGCATTGGAGTGCGTGAAGACAACCGGCGCGTCAGACGCCTCAATGGCCTCCCGGCTGGTCCGGTCGCCGACGTGGGAGAGGTCGACCAGGACGCCGTGCCGGTTCAGCTCCCGGATCAGCTCCCGCCCGAACTCACTCAGCCCGACGTCAGTCGGCTCCGTGCAGCCGTCTCCCACCAGGTTGCGCTCGTTGTAGGTCAGCCCGACCACGCGGACGCCGAGGTCCTTGAAGACTCTGACGAGCCGCGTGTCACCCTCGAACGGTCTGGTGTTCTGAAAGTGAAAGACGATGGCGCACCGGCCCTCCGCCTTGGCGTCGTCGATGTCCTTCGCGCGGGTCGCCAGCCGGATCCTGTCGCCGTGCTGCTCCAACGCGGGGTGCCACGAGGCGATGTTGCGGACAGTGTTCGCCAGGTCGTCCTGGCTGCCCACGGTGATCAACGCGACCGTCAGCCCGGCCTCCCCGGCCTCCGGCAGCTGCGCGGCGAGCCTGTGCGGATCGTCGAGGAGCGTCACCGCGGCATCGACGACGATCGCCTCCCGGTGGAGGCGCCGTGCGTCAGAGGCAGACACTGGGTTCATGGGCATTTCCTCCTTTCACACGCCTGGATGCATCGTCAGGCCGTGCGCTCGCGGCGGGGCTCGAAGACCCGGTCCACAGCGTCCGCGGCCCCAAAGGACATGTGGTGCGGCCGGCGCAGAGGAATACGCGCCCACGCCGCGTCCACCGAACCGATGCGTGGTGAAGCCCCCGAAACATCTACGTGCGCCGTCAAGGGGCAACAGAGGGGCTCCAGATGTTCCGGGGGGTTCAGTCATGGGGTGCCCTCGGCGATCATCCCAGTTGCAGGCGCGGGTCGAGCAGGTCCTGGATGGCGTCCGAGGCGATGGTGAACGCCAGCACCGTCACGAAGATGACAAAGCCGGCGATGGTGGGGTACCACCAGGCGGTCATCAGGAACTTGCGCGCCAGCGCCACCGTGAGCCCCCACTCCGGCGCCGGCGGCTGGGCCCCCAACCCGATGAAGCTCAGCGCCGCGGACATCAGGATCGCGTTGCCCGCCGTCATGGTCATGCGCGCGGTCACCGGGTCGATGGCGTTGGGCAACACGTGCCGCCACAGCAGCCGCCCCGTGCCGACGCCGATGGCGCGGCTCGCCTCCACGTAGTCGAGGCTCTTCACCACCAGCACCTGGCCGCGCATCAGGCGGGCGTACCCGGGCCACCACACCAGCCCCAGGGCCAGCGCGGCGTTCTCCACCGACGGCCCCAGCGCCGCGGAGAAGGCCATGGCCAGGATCAGCACGGGGAACGCCAGGAAGACGTCCGTCACGCGCATGATCGCCTGGTCCACCCATCCGCCCGCAAAGCCGGAGACCAGCCCGATGGCCACACCGATGGTCACCGACAGGACCATCACGATCACGGCCACCCGCAGCGAGATCCGGGCACCGTAGAGCACGCGCGTGAAGATGTCGCGGCCCAGCTCGTCGGTGCCCAG
>JACQTN010000044.1 GCA_016210785.1 Armatimonadota bacterium | reverse complement strand
GGGAGCGATGCGAACCCGGGAGATGCTGGACGAATATTTCCGCGCGGTGTGTGAGAGGCTCTACGAGAAGGATGCGATCGTGGACCACTTCATGGGGGATGCCGTGATGGCGTTCTTCAACCAGCCTTTCCGGCGGGACGACCACGTGTCTCAGGCCGTGACCTGTGCTCTGGAGATGCAGCAGTGTGTCGGACAACTGAACCGTCAGTGGGTGGTGCCACAGCCGGTGAGCATCGGGGTCGGCATCAGCACGGGATACGCGGCAGTCGGCACCGTCGGCTCGACCGATCCGAAGGATTACACGGCTATCGGCGACGTGGTCAACATCGCGGCGCGGCTGCAGGGAGAGGCTCAGGCCGGGGAAATCCTGGTCACGGAGGAGGTGTACAGGGCGGTGGCGTCTACCTTCCCGAACGCGGAGCGCCGGTCGCTGGCGCTGAAGGGCGTACCCAAACCGGTGACGGCGTATAGCCTGAGCGGTGGCGCCGTCGGTCCACCGGGTCAGGCATGAATGTCATCGGTCACTCGCGGGGAGGAAACGTGTAAGGAGGCAACAGATTCTCGGTGTCGGCGGGGCGGACGACCGCCAGCGCGCTCTTCGTCTTCTCCAGGAGATCGCGGATCGCCCGCAGATCCTCGTCGTCCAGCGGCAGCCCCTGCCTCGCCGCCTCCGCGCGCAGCCACTCAAGCGTCACCGACACGCGGTGTCACCCCCTTCCGGTCGAGCGGTGTCCTGGCCCGCGGCCACCCCCGTTCATCCGGCCGCCGCCGGTGCCAATCCGTGGACTGCTCGTAGGCGTGGGCGATCCGCAGCACCGTGACCTCGTCGAAAGACCGGCCCACGATCTGCATGGCGATGGGCAGGCCGCCCGCGGTGAATCCGCAGGGGACCGTGATCGCCGGATGCCCCGACATGTTGAAGTGGTGGGTGCCCCAGCTCGTGTCCGGGGGCCCCTGCTCCTGCTCTTCCAGCGTGAAGGCGGGGATGCGCAGCGTGGGCGTCACCAGCGCGTCGACGCGCCGCATGACCTGCGCGAGTTCCTGAATCCATGACTCCCGCACCCGCGCGGCCTGCTGGTAGTCGGCAGCGGTGTAGAATGCGCCGGAGCAGATCTTCTGCCGTGCCCGCCGTCCGTAGAGGTGACCGCGGCTGCGCAGCCGCTCCGCGTGCACCGCGAACGCCTCGACCCGGTACATGAGGGGGCCGACTGGGCCGAGGTCCCGCGCGCGGGGGAGATCGACGGGCTCGAGGCGGGCACCAAGCCCCTCCAGATGTCTGAGGGCTGCCCGCATCGCGGCGTCCACCTCGGGATGCAGCGCCTCGTAGAAGTGTTGCCGCGGGATGCCGAGCACCATGCCCCGGATCCCTTCGCCCAGCCCCGCGGTGAAGTCCGGCACCGGTCCCGACGCCGTCGTGGGGTCGCGCGGGTCCTGGCCGGCCATGGCGTTGAGCATGAGTGCCGCGTCGGCCACGGTGCGGGTCATCGGCCCCACGTGGTCCATGCTCCAGCTCAGCGGGATGATGCCGTGCCGGCTCACACGCCCAAAGGCAGGCTTGAGCCCGACGATGCCGCACAGTCCCGACGGACACCGGATGGACCCGCCGGTGTCGGTGCCGGTGGCCACCACGGCCAATCCCGCGGCGACGGCGTTGGCGGAGCCGTTGCTGGAGCCGCCGGTGTAGCGCGTCAGGTCCCAGGGATTGCGCGGGGTGCCAAACAGGTCTGTGGTCCCGCAGGCGAACTCGCCCGTGTTGGTCTTGCCCAGCAGGATCATGCCGGCATCCGCCAGCCGGCGCACGTGCGTGGCGTCTTCCTCCGGCACGAAGTCGAGCAGGGACCGGGAGTGCGCCGTCGTGCGCACGCCCTTCGTCCACGAGACGTCCTTGTGCGCCACCGGGATCCCGTGCAGCGGTCCCCGGCGGCACCCCGCAGCGGTCTCGCGCTCCGCGACACGGGCCGCCTCCAGCGCAGCGTCACCGCACAACGTGATGTAGCCGCAGAGGACGCCGTCCAGAGTCTCGATGCGGTCGAGTACCGCGCGGACGATGTCCACGGGTGAGATCTCGCGCCTGTCCAGCAGGCGAGAGAGCTCGGTGACGGGCAAAAACGGAAGGTCTGCCATCGCGCAACCACTCCCTCAACCGCGGTACACCTTCGCGGCGCGGCGCGAGGCGCCCTGCACGCAACGGGCGCGGGCACGCGGGGAGAGGGTTTCGCCGGCAAGCGGCGAATATGGCCGGAACATCGGGGGGCCCGGACCCGTCCTTTTCATAGTCGGACTCATCCACACTTCCCGGAGGTGTCCCATGGCAACGCTGCAGACCAACCCTCTCCTGGAGTTCGTCCGGTACCGGGAGAAGAAGGCCCGGTCGTTCATCCCCCTGTATGAGCCGACGATCACCGAGGAGATGCGCCAGGCCGTGCTGCAGGGCTTCGACGAGAAGCTGTGGATCCGCGGCTCTCGCGAGTGGGACTCGCAGGGCAAGAAGTTCGAGGACGAGATGTGCCAGTTCGCGGGGTGTAAGTACGCGGTCAACATGACCAGCGGCACGGCCGCGCTGTTTCTCGGCCTCCGCGCGTGGGGAGTCGGCCCGGGCGATGAGGTCATCACCGTGCCCAACACCTTCCCCTGCCCCAGCGACGCCATCATGTGGAATGGCGCGAAGCCGGTCTACGTGGACATCGACCCGGAGACCTACTGCATCGACGTCTCCAAGATCGAGGACGCCATCACCCCGCGCACCAGAGCCATCATGCCCATCGACGCGCACGGGCATCCCGCGGACATGGACCCCATCATGGAGATCGCCGCGCGGCACAACCTGAAGGTCTACGACGACTCCTGCCAGGCCATCGGCGCGATGTACAAGGGCAAGAAGATCGGGCCCCACGCCCACTGCGGCGCGTATAGCTACACGCGCAACAAGCCCATGTTCTGCGGCGGCGACGGCGGCATCCTGGTCACCAACGACAAGGCGCTGGCGGAGACGGTGTGGATGCTGGCCAACCACGGCCGCGGCCCGCAGTACTACGTGGGCACCAAGGCGGAGGTTGCCTACTGCGCCCTCGAGCACGAGATCTCGGGCCTGAACTTCCGGCAGAGCGAGGTCCTCTCCGCGGTGGCGCGCGTGACGCTGCGCTCCCTGCAGGGCTGGAACGAGCGGCGCCGGGAGATCGCGGCCCGCTACAAGACGAAGATCAGCAGAATCGACACCGACATCACGCTGCCGGCCGAGAAGCCGTACGCCTGGCACTCCTACTGGCGCTTCGTCATCCGGACGCCGCAGCGAGACCGGCTGCGCCTGTTCTTGGCCAGCACCGTGGAGACCAAGCCCACGTACGGGACGCCCAACCACCTGGACCGCGTCCTGCGCACGAAGTACGGCTACAAGCCCGGTGACTTCCCGGTCACCGAGCAGTACACGCAGGACAACCTGGCGCTCCCGATGTACCCGGACCTGACCGACGACGATGTGGACTTCGTCGTGGAGCGGATCGACGCGTTCTACCGTGGCAAGAAGTAACCCAGAAGGGTTGGGTGGAGTGTCTTTTCGACACTCCACCCTGCACCATGTGTCCGGACGGGGGAGGCCCTTCGCCTCCCCCATGACCCCCGCCGGCGACGGTGCGGAGTCCAGAACACTGCTGATG
>JACQTN010000455.1 GCA_016210785.1 Armatimonadota bacterium | reverse complement strand
GCTCTTCCAGGCGGCGCTGGCCTCGATCGGCGTGCACCTGGCCATCCAGGAGATGCCCTGGGTCACACTGCTGGCCTACAACCGGAACGTGCGGCAGGCCGGCGACATGGGCATGGTACAGGTGGGCGCGGGCATGCCCGATCCGGACAGAATCCTCACCCAGACCTTTGCCTCCGCCTCGATCGGCACCTCATATAACTGGTCCTACTACTCCAACGTCCGGCTGGACAAGATGCTCCAGCAAGCGCGTTCGACCCTGGACGCGAAGCTCCGCACGCAGATCTACCATCAGGTCCAGCAGATGATCGTCTATGACGTGCCGGCCATCTTCATGATGGACCCCAAGGCGGTGTATGCGAGACGGGCGTGGGTCAGGGGCTACCAGAGCACCCCGGCCATCGCCTACATCGTGCCGTTCTACCAGATGTCGAAGACTCAGTAGGCGGCGCGGCGCCGGAAGTTTGGTGTTTCCGTCATGCGCAGGACCGGCTTAGCCGAGTCCGAGCATCATCTGTATGCCGGAATACCCACCGTCGCGGGTGTGCCGCGAAGTCGATGAGCGCGGTAGAACGGAACACTTTGGACCGAGTCGAACGTGCCGGTCATGGGGGCGACGAAGAGTCGCCCCCGTCCGGACACATGATGAAGGATGGAATGGCGTAAAGCCATTTCCATCCAACCTTCCAGGCTAACCTCCCGTGCTCGCCCACATCGCCCGGCGTCTCCTCTGGTCCTGCGCAGTCGTCCTCGGCGTCATCACCATCACCTTCCTCCTCTCCCGGGTGATCCCGGCGGACCCCGCGCAGCTCGCGGCGGGGCTCGACGCCGGTCCCGAGCAGGTGGCGAAGATCCGCACGATGATGGGGCTGGACCGTCCCCTGCCCGTCCAGTTTCTCTTCTATCTCCGGGCGATCGCGCACGGCGATCTCGGACAGTCCATCCAGACGAGGGCGCCGGTCAGCACCGATCTCCGGGCCTTCTTCCCGGCCACCCTGGAACTGTCGCTGTGGGTGATGCTGTTGTACGTGGTCCTGGGCATCCCGTTGGGCGTCGTGGCCGCCACGCGGGCGGGAAGCCCGTTTGACGTGCTCACGCGCGGGCTGGCGGTGGGCGGCGCGGCCATCCCGGTGTTCTGGGCCGGGATCATGCTGCAGATCCTCTTCTACCGCGTCCTGGGATGGCTCCCCGCGGTGGGCCGCATCGACTCCTTCGTGACCCCCCCGCCCGCGGTCACCGGCTCCCTGGTGCTGGACAGCCTGCTCGCGGGCAACTTCGCCGCGCTGTGGAGCGCCGCCGCGCACCTGGTGCTCCCGGTCCTCACGCTCGTCATCGGCCGGCTCCCGGTGGCGCTGCGGCTGACGCGGGTGGCGATGGTGGACGTCCTGTCGCGCGACTACGTCCGCACCGCGCGGGCCAAGGGGCTGCCCGAACGGCGCGTGCTCACGCGCCACGCGCTCCGAAACGCCCTGCTGCCCGTCATCACCATGGTGGGGTTGCAGTTCGGATGGCTGCTCGGCGGCACCGTCGTCACCGAGACCGTCTTCTCCTGGCCGGGGATCGGACAATACATGGTGAAGTCCATCCTGACCCTCGACTTCAACGCCATCATGGGCGGCACCATCCTGCTCTCCGTGTGCTTCGTCCTGATCAACCTGGGCGTGGACATCCTGTACTCGCTGCTGGACCCGAGGATCGCGTGGTGACCCTCCGCCGGAACCTCACGCTGGCGGGAAGCGGGCTGCTGGCCGCCGCGATCGTGGCGGCGGTCGCACTGGCGCCGTGGCTCAGCCCGCATCACCCCTTCGCGCCCGACCTCTCGGCGCGGCTGGTCTCCCCCCGGCCAGGGCACGCGTTCGGCACCGATGAGGTGGGACGGGACATCCTGAGCCGGGTGCTGTACGGCGCGAGGATCTCCCTGCTCTCCACGCTGGCCATCATCGGACTGGCCGGCGCCAGCGGGACGGCTCTGGGCCTGGTGTCTGGCCTGGGCTCGGCGCGCCTGGACAATCTCCTCATGCGCGCGACCGACCTGTTCCTGGCCATCCCGCCGCTCATCCTGGCCCTGGCCATCGGCGCGGCGCTGGGGCCCAGCCTGCAGAACGTGGTCATTGCCGTCACGCTCGTCTGGTGGCCGGGGTACGCGCGGCTGGCCAGGGCGCAGGTGCTGTCGATCAAACACGAACTCTACGTGGAAGCGGCGCACGCCGCGGGCGCAGGGTACCGCCGTATCGTGGTCGGCCACATCTTTCCCAACTCCATGGGGCCGCTGTGGGCGAAGGCGACCACCGACGTGGCCTATGTCCTGCTGACCATCTCCAGCCTGGGCTTCGTGGGCCTCGGGCCGCAGCCGCCCACCCCGGAGCTGGGCAACATGGTGGCGGCGGGCCGGGGATACGTCCCGGACGTCTGGTGGTACTCCGCGTTCCCGGGCCTGGCCATCTTCCTGTCCGCGCTCGTCTTCGCGCTCTTTGGCGATGCGCTGCAGGAGGTCATGGAGCCTACCTGGAGACGGTGACACACTCCGTGCCGGCAGGCACGACTGGCGGAGGGCCCCCCGCGTGGCGCGCGTGAAGACCGACCCGGCGGACGCGTTTCAACTCCCCGCCAGAAAGCTCATCACCTATGAGGATCTGCGCGACCGGGTCGCCCGCTGGTCAGCGATGCCATCGGCGAGGGTTGAACGTGCCGGCGTCTCGCTGGAAGGCCGGGACATTCACCTGGTCATTCTGGAACCGGCGCGAGGCGCCAGGGGCGGAAGCCTCCCCGTACTGTTCTGCGGGGGCTCGTTCGGGTTCGAGGCCGCGCACGTGGAGGCGCAGGTGGCGTTGATCGAACGGCTTCTCGATCCGGCGGATCGGGAGGCCCGGCGGGCGCGCGGCAACCTGACGGTCCTGGTCATGCCGATGCCCAACCCCGACGGCCGCGTGGCCGCGATCCGGCAGTGGCGGCGGTTTCCCCGGTCACCCGGGTTTGCGGGATGCGGCAACGCGGCGGGATTCGTGCTGAATCGCGACTTCTTTGCGCTCACCCAACCCGAGACCCGCGCGATGCACCGCGTGTACGCGGAGTGGTGGCCGGCCGCGGTCATCGACTCCCACGAGGACATGTTCTCCCTGGGCGTCTCCCGCCCGGAGGTCTGCTGGGCGCCGCCTTACGCCCGCCCCTACCATCCCGCGCTGCCGCGCGAGGCCATCGCGGCGATAGATCGACTGGGCGCGGCCATCGCCAGGGCGTGGCAGGAGCACGGATACAACTTCCTCTACGATCCCGGGCGCCGGAGGGGACTCCTCTCGCTCTTCGGCGTCGCCGGACGGCTCAACCTGGCCTGCGGGTTCCGCGGCATCCCCACGGTCGTCACGGAGAGCGCGCGGACGCCGGGGACGCAGAGCTGGAACGATCGTGTCCGGCAGAAGGTCGAGGCGTACCTGGCCTGCCTGGCGGAGATCTCGGCGCATCCCGGCCTCTATCGCAAGAAGGCGGACATGACACAGAGAGAAACCCGCGGCGCCGTTCTCCTGACTCCGGGGGACTCCGACCCGCTGGCGACGACGGCGCTGGCGCGCCTGCTGGCCATGCACGGCGTGCGGGTGCTGCCGGACCGCGCGCGGCACCGTGCCTTCATCATCCCTCTGAACCAGCCGCGCGCCCCCCTGGTACGCGCCCTGCTGGGCCGCGAACGCTGGAACACCGCGTCGCTGGCGCCGGCCTACGGGGTGAAGACGCGCTGGATGGAAACACGTCTTCCCGCCGCGCCGAAGACAACGCCGCGTGTGGAACTCCCCACGATTCGCGAGGAGACGTTGCGCGCGTTGTCACACGCGGAGTGGCTGGCCGTGCCCAACTCCTGGTGGGGCGTGGCGCTGGTGAACGCCGCGCTGAAGCACGGGATCCCCGTGCGATGGGTCCAGCGCGCCGCCGGCACGAACGTGATCCGACCCGGAACGTTTCTGCTCCGTAACATCCGCGGCGCGAAGATGGCCGCGGCCCTGGCCGGAAAAATCGGGCTGCTCGCCCCGGCGAGGCCGCGCGACGGCGCAGACCTGCTGCCCCTCCGGCGCGTGCGCGTCGCCCTGTACGCGGATCAGGGGGTCGACGAGCAGCACGCGGTGCACCTGGCGGAGGAGCGGTGGGGGCTGTCGACGCTGGGCTTCGACTTCGTGGAAGTCTCCGCTCTGGAGGTCGCGCGGGGCGTCCTGGCCCGTTTCGACGTGCTCGTCGTGCCGGGCGGCCACGCTGAGGAGATCGTGAAAGGCTGGGACCGCATGGCTTTCGTGCACCGCCCTCCCTGGCAGACTCCGGGGCGGCCGCGCGGCCTCGGGCGTCAGGGCCTTGCCAGAATCCGGGCCTTCGTCCGGCGCGGAGGCGGATACGTGGGCATCGGCGCGGGAGGCGGGACGCTCGCCTGCGACCACCTCCACATCCTGGATGCCCGCGTCGTTTGCCAGGGCGTCAGGGAAGGCGTTGCCGTGCTCCGCGCCCGCGATCCCTCGCATCTCGTCACGCTGGGGCTAGGCGAGAGATTCGAGGCCTATTACTATTCAGAGCCCGCCTGGTACATCCACGGCGCGCCCATCTTCGCGGCGCGGGGTTCCGCGCGGAACCTGGCCACGTTCGAACGTCCGGAGAAATGGCGCAGCACCGACCACTGGCGGCTGGCAGAGATGAGGCGCGACCTGGCCGGCGGCGGCGCCATCCTGGCGCAGGACTTTGGGCGGGGTCGTGTCGTCGTGATGGCGGTGAACCCCAACTTCAGGGCCACCTGGCTGCGCACGGCGATCTTGCTCTCCAACGCGATATGGCACGTCGCGCGGGTCAGGCATCCATGACCGCTGTGGCTTGAGGGCGAGCCCCAAGCGGACACTCAAGCTGGGCGAGGCCTGAGCCGCGGCAGCACCTTCTCGATGCAGGTGTGGAACTGACCGAGGGGGTGCCACGTCGTCAGACGGATGATGGGCGTGCGGCAGCCCGCCTCGATGAACTCCTGCAGCACGTCGGCGCAGCGGGACGCACTTCCGAAGATTCCCCACTTCTCCAGGTCCGCGGCGGTGAAGTTCGCGCTGTAGTAGAGGTCCAGGAACTTCTTCGCCTCGGCGCGCGCCGCGCTCTCATCCTCGTTCAGGTTCACCATGATGTGTTGCGACGCGCCCAGGCGTCGCGGATCGCGGCCTTCCGTCACGGCAAACTCCTCGATGATCTCCCAGCGGGCCCGAAACTCGTGCGGCCGCAGCAGCGCGGTCATCCAGCCGTCGGCCGTGCGCGCAACGCGGTGGAGAGCCTTCCGGTATTTTTCCTCGCCGATGAGAGCCGGATTGGGGCTGCTGGCAATCCAGATCGGCGGCGCCGGTTTCTGCACCGGTTTGGGCTCGATGCGGACGTCCTGGAACTGGTAGTAGCGGCCGCGGTGGGTGACCCGGTCCTCGGTCCACAGCCG
>JACQTN010000454.1 GCA_016210785.1 Armatimonadota bacterium | reverse complement strand
CCTGATGCTGGCCGACCTGGGCGCCCGCGTCATCAAGGTCGAGACTCCCGTCGGCGGCGACGACACGCGCGTGTACGGACCACCCATCGTCAACGGCTAGAGCGCCTACTTCAAGAGCGTCAACCGCAACAAGGACAGCCTCACCCTCAACCTGAAGGACGAGCGGGCCAAGGCCGTGCTGTGGCGCCTGATCGAGCGCGCGGACGTGCTCGTAGAAAACTTCCGCCCCGGCACGGTGGGCAAGCTCGGCTTCGGGTACGAGGCGGTGCGCGCGCGGGCGCCGCGCCTGGTCTACTGCTCCATCTCCGGGTTCGGCCAGACGGGGCCCTACCGGGAGAAGCCCGCCTTCGACCTCATCCTGCAAGGCATGGGTGGCCTGATGGGCATCACCGGCGAGGAAGAAGGACCGCCGGTCAAGGTGGGCGTGGCCGTGGCCGACATCTGCTCGGGGATGTACGCCGCCTACGCGATCCTGGCCGCGCTCCGGGCGCGGGAGCGCACGGGCGAGGGGCAGCACGTGGACGTCGCCATGATGGACGGCCAGGTCTCGTGGATGACCTACATGGCGGCCATCTACCTGGCCACCGGCCGCAGCCCGGGCCGCATGGGCAGCGCCCATCCTACCATCGTGCCCTACCAGGCCTTCCCCACCGCGGACGGGTGGATCAACGTCGGCGTGGGCAGCGAGGCGCTGTGGCGGCGCTTCTGCGAGATGCTTTCCCCTGACTTGGTGGACGACCCGCGGTTTGCCACGAACCGGGACCGGGTGACCAACCGGAAAACCCTGATCCCGCTGCTGGAAGCGCTGTTGCGCGGGCGCACCACCGCCGAGTGGATGGCCGTCCTGGAGGATGCCGGCGTCCCGTGCGGGCCTATCTACACCATGGCGGAGGTGTTCGCCGATCCCCAGGTGCGCCACCGCCAGATGGCCGTGGAGATGGACCACCCGCGCGCGGGGCGCATCACGGTCACGGGCGTGCCGGTGAAGTTCGGCCGGACCCCGGGCGCCATCACGAGCCCGCCCCCCGTGCTGGGGCAGCACACGGAGGCGGTGCTCCGCGAAGTGGGTCTGTCGCCACACGAGATCGAGACCCTGCGGCGGGACCGTGTGGTTTAATATACCTCTTACCCCTCTCCCATCCGGGAGAGGGTAGGGTGAGGGTGCGATGAGGAGGAGGGAGAAACAGTGAGCACTCCGGCGGGCCAGGTCCCGGGCACCCCGCCCGTGGCCTGCCCGCGATGTCAGGTCGAGCATCCCTTCCCGGTGCTCGCGGCCAATCTGCACGTCTGTCCCTCCTGCGGCGCACACCTGGGCATGTCGGCGCTGGAGCGCATCGCCCTGCTGGCCGATCCGGGGACGTTCCGCGAGATCGACCGGGGCATGGTGTCGGTGGACCCCCTGGAGTTCATGGACCAGAAGCCCTACCGCCAGCGCCTCCTGGAGGCCCGGCAGCGCACCGGTCTGCGCGAGGCGGTGGTGGTAGGGCAGGCGCGCATCGAGGGTCGGCCCGCGGTCCTGGCGGTGTTCGACTTCGAGTTCATGGGCGGCACCATGGGCTCGGTGGTGGGCGAAAAGATCGGTCACGCCTTCGAGTTCGCCCTGCGGCGGCGCCTGCCCGTGGTGAGCGTGGCCACCAGCGGCGGCGCCCGCATGCAGGAGGGGATGCTGTCCCTCATGCAGATGGCCAAGACCTCGGCGGCCCAGGCGCGCCACCACCGCGCCGGCCTGGCCTACATCTCGATCCTGGCCAACCCGACCTTCGGCGGGGTGGCCGCGTCCTTTGCCTCGCTGGGCGACGTTATCATCGCGGAACCGGGCGCGCTGGTGGGGTTCGTGGGGCCGCGAGTCATCGAGATGACGCTGGGCGAGAAGCTGCCGCCCGGGTCCCACAGCGCGGAGGCGCTGTACGAAGCGGGGATGATCGATCTGCTCCTGCCCCGGCCGCGCCTGCGCGAGACGGTGGCCTACCTGGTCAGCCACCTCAGCGCCGGCACCGAGACGGCGGGGCTGCGGGAGGAAGCTCCGCGGCCCGCGGCGCCGCACCCGGTGGCGCCGTGGGAGGCAGTGCAGCTCGCCCGCCACAGCGAGCGTCCCACCACCCACGACTATATCGAGCGCCTCTTCACGCGCTTCGTGGAGCTGCACGGCGACCGGCTCTTCGGCGACGACTCCGCCATCGTGGCCGGGCTGGGCGAGGTCGAGGGGCGCACCGTCATGGTCATCGGCCACGAGCGCGGCCGCACGTCCGAGGAGCGCGCGCGCGGCCGCGGCGGCATGGCGCTGCCGGAGGGCTACCGGAAGTCGCTGCGCCTGATGGAGCTGGCGGCCAAGTTCCGGCTGCCCGTGATCACCTTCATCGACACGCCGGGCGCCTACCCGGGGTACGAGTCGGAGCGGCGCGGCATCGCGCAGGCGCTGGCCCGCAACCTGCAGGCGATGGCGGGGCTGCCCACCCCCGTGATCTCCGTGGTGATCGGCGAGGGCGGCAGCGGGGGCGCGCTGGCGCTGGGGGTGGCCGACCGGGTGCTGATGCTGGAGAACGCCATCTACTCGGTGATCTCGCCGGAGGGCGCCGCGGCAATCCTGTGGCGGGATGCCGCCAAGGCGGCGGAGGTGGCGGGCGCCCTGAAGCTGACCGCAGCCGACCTGCAGCGGCTGGGCATCATCGACCGGATCATCCCCGAGCCGCCCGGCGGTGCGCACACCGACCACGGGGCGGCGGCGCGGGAGGTGCGACGCCACCTGGCGGCGGCGCTGCGGGAGATGGGCCGGATTGCCACGCCGCGCCTGCTGCGGCAGCGGTACGACAAGTTCCGCCACATCGGCCGCGTGGGCGTCTACTGGCGCGAGGTGGTGCGCGAGGAGATGCAGGAGGTGCTCGACGGGCTCAGCCGCGTCCTGCAGCGGCACGAGCGGCCGCGCGCCTCCGACCAGGTCCGGGCGAAGGGGGGTGGGACCGCCGGGCAGCCGTAGGAGTACGCCTTGCACGAGAGTGGAAGGTGTGCTGAAGGAGGTGAGCGTCATTGCAGCAACCTGCGATAGGATACCTCCCTCCCGACCGTCCGCCCCTGGGTGCGATGATCAGCCTGGGCTTCCAGCACGTTCTCACCATGTTCCCCGCCACCGTCCTGGTGGCCATCCTCACCGGCTTTGACATCGGGGTCACCCTGTTTGCCTCCGGCCTCGCCACCGTCGTGGCGCTGCTGGCCTCGGGGATGCGCATCCCCATGTACTACGGGTCGTCCTTCAGCTACATCGCCGCGGTGCGGGGCATCACCATGCCCGGCGGCACGCTGGCGGCCGCCCGGGTGCCGCTGGCCCAGGCCGGCATCGTGGCCACCGGCATCGTCAACGTCGCCGTCGGCTTCATCGTCCGGAAGATCGGCAAGGAACGGCTCGATCGGGTCCTCCCGCCCGTCGTCACCGGGTCGGTGGCCATTGTCATCGGCATCGCCCTGGGCAAGGTCGCTCTGGATATGGCCACCGGCACCTGCTGCCTCCGGGACGCGTCGGGCGCGCCCATGGCCAGCAGCCAGTGGTGGACCGTGGCGGCCATCACCCTGGTGTGCACCATCCTCTTCTCCGTGTACCTGCAGGGACGGGGACTGATCGGCATGCTGCCGGTGCTGCTGGGCGCGGCGGTGGGGTACTTCGTCGCGCTCTTCATGGGGATGGTGAACTTCGAGCCGGTGCGGCAGGCGGCCTGGCTGCGCATGCCCAACTTCAGCTTCCCAGCCTTCGGCAATCCGGAGATGTGGAAGGCGGTGCTGGCCATTGCGCCCATCGCCATCGCCACCATCCCGGAGTCCACGGCGCACCTGTACCAGATCGGCCTGTACATCGACCGGCTGGCGGAGGGGATGGGACGGTCGAAGCTGAACGTGAGCCGGCTGATCGGCCTCAACCTGATGCTGGACGGGATCGGAGACTTCATCAACGGGGTGCTGGGCGGCTGCGCCGGCACCAACTACGGCGAGAACAACTCGCTGATGGTGATCACGCGCAACTACTCGGGGCCGGTGCTGGTGGCCGCGGGCGTGATCGGCATGCTGCTGGGCTTCGTGGGCAAGCTGGCCGCCCTGGTCCAGACGCTGCCGGTGCCGGTGACGGGCGGACTGGCGATCTACCTGTTCGGCGTCATCGGGCTGCAGGGCGTGGCGCTGATGATCTCGGAGAAGGTGGACTTCTTCGATCCGCGGCAACTGGCCGTGGCCGCCACCATCCTCGTCGTTGGCATCGGCGGCGCGGCGTTCCCCGGCGGTAACATCCCGCTGTGGGGGATGCAGCTCCCGTCCATCGCCACCTCCGCGGTGATGGGGATCATCATCAACCTGGTCTTCCTGATCTTCCCGCCGGAGCAGTACGTGCCGATGCTGGCGGCGCGGAAGGCGGGGGGGAACTAGCCGGCAAGGTTGGGTGGAGTGTCTTT
>JACQTN010000452.1 GCA_016210785.1 Armatimonadota bacterium | reverse complement strand
GCCGGGTCCGAGCATCACCGGTGTCCCGGATTCCGCACTGTCGCGGGTGGGGGTTATGGGGGAGGCGGAGGGCCTCCCCCATCCGGACACATGGTGAAGGGCGGAGTGGCGCAAAGCCATTCCGCCCATCCTTATGCTATGGCTTCATCTCCAAGTCCAGCATCTTGTACAGCACGTAGGCGTGCATCCTGGGGATGTCCAGCTTCGGCGATGAGATAACCACGCGCTTCTGGTGGACCAGCGGCACCCAGATCGCGTTCTCGACCACGATCTTCTGGAGCTGGTGGTACGCGTTCATCCGCTCGCTGTCGCTGGTGCTGGCGCGGCTCAGCTCCAGCAGCCGGTCCGTGGTCGGGTCCGTCCAGTCGAAGCGGTTGGGCGCCGGGCGCTGCGCGCTGTGGAAGTAGAAGTACAGGATGTCGGCGCTGGTGTAGCGCACGTTGATCAGGAACATCTCGTGCTGGCCCGCCCGCAGGGCGGCCAGGAACGCGGTCCACTCCAGGCGCTGGGGCCGCGTCTCCACGCCCACGCCGCGCAGTTGCGCCTGGATCAGGTTGACCAGCGACTCGTTGTCAGGCCCGGGCGAGTACATGAACAGGATGGAGAGTGGCCGGCCGTCCTTCATGCGCGCCACGCCCACCCGCTCCTGCTTCCAGCCTGCCTCGTCCAGCAGGCGTTTGGCCTTGCTGGGGTTGTAGCGATAGCCCACCGTGGTGGACTCCTTCCACCAGCCCCACGTGGCCGGCGCGATGGGCCCGTAGGCCTCCTCCGCCAGGCCGTAGTACACCCCCATGATCAGCTCGGGCTTGTTGATCCCGTGGTTGATGGCCTGCCGCACCCTGAGGTCATCGAGCGGCCTCTTGCCCAGCTTGAAGCCCAGGAAGACGGTGTTGAGGTCGCTGTAGCGGATGACCTTGACCCGGCTGTCCCGCGCCAGGCGGTCCACCTGGGGCGGCGGCACCGACGGCGTGAAGTGGGCGTTGCCCGCCTGCACCTCCGCCATGCGCGTGGCGTCCTCCACGATGGTGCGAAAGACCACCGTCTCCATGGTGGCCGGCCCGCGGTTCCTGTACACCGGCGGTCCCCAGTTGTAGTTGGGGTTGCGGGCCAGCACGAGCCGGTCGTTGCGCACCCACTCCCTGAGCATGAAGGGCCCCGTGCCGTCCACCCTGCCCACGCCCGTGCCGTACTCGTCGCCCAGCCGGCGGGCGAACTGTTCGTTGAGGATGCTGCCCCACGCGCTGCTCAGGTTGACCAGCAGCGTGGCGAGGGGTTCTTTCAGGTGAAACACGGCGATGGTCGGATTCGGCGTCTCCACCCGTTCCACCGTGGCCACGTTGAAGGCGCTGGGTGAGCCCTTCACCGTCTTCCACCGCTCGATGGTGTACTTCACGTCGGCGGACGTGAACGGCTTGCCGGAGTGAAACTTCACACCCTGCCGCAGGGTGAAGGTGTAGGTCCTGCCGTCGCGGGAGATCTCCCATTTCTCGGCCAGGGCGGGCCTGACCGAGCCGTCGTAGTCCAGCGAGACCAGCGTGTCGTAGATGAGGAAGTTCACCTCCGCGGAGGAGAGGGCGGTGCTCTTGTGGGGATCGAGCGTCTCCGTCTCCTCCTGGCGGGCGAAGACCATGGTGCTCCCGGCCCTGGGCGCTCCCAGCGCCAGGTGCGAGGGAAGCAGGAGCGCCAGACCGAGGAGTCCGATCAAGCACCAGCGCGCTGTCTGCCGCATCGCCGTCCTCCCGTGGGCCGTCAAGGCCGACTCACACGCTCCTGACAGTATACTTCACCCATGTCACGGATGCCACCTCTGGCCATGGCCTGGGCCTGGGGCGTGGTGCGGGTCCCGGCCGCCCGCGGCATCGCGCCTCCGGACCGCCCGACCGCGCCGTGGGGCCGCGTCGGGAACGTGCTCCCGCGCCCCGGTTGCCGGCTCTTGCCGGTCCCTTCCCCAAGTGTCTGCCCGCCGGTCTTGGTCGCGTCATCCGGCGGAGGACATTGGACCGCGGGCGGCGTAACCCATGGCGTGACTCACCGGTGGATGGTGCCTGCATTCCCATGACCTCCGCGTCCGCTTCCCCACATCTCACGCCGGCCCGGCGGCTGCGCGAGCGGTTGCGCTCTCCGAAGATCCTGGTGGCGCCAGGCGTCTTCGACGGTCTGTCCGCGCGCGTCGCCGCGGCGGCGGGCTTCGAGGCCATCTACGCCAGCGGCGGCGCCATCGCCCGCAGCGCAGGCGTGCCGGACCTGGGCCTGCTCAGCCTCACGGAGGTTCTGGCGCGCGTGCGGGAGATCGTGGCCGCGGTGGGCGTCCCGGTGATCGCCGACGGAGACGCCGGCCACGGCAACGCCCTCAACGTGTACCGGACGGTGCGGGAGTTCGAGCGCGCCGGCGTGGCCGCGCTGCACCTGGAGGACCAGGTGACGCCCAAGAAGTGCGGGCACTACGCCAACAAGCACCTGGTTCCCTCGGAGGAGATGGTGGCCAAGCTGCGCGCCGCGCAGGACGCCCGGAGCGACCCCGACCTGGTCCTCATCGCCCGCACCGACGCCCGCGCCGTGGAGGGGCTGGACGGCGCGCTCCGCCGCGCGCGCCTCTACGCCGAGGCCGGGGCGGATGTCATCTTCGTGGAGGCGCCGCAGACGGAAGACGAGACCCGCGCCATCGCGCGCGAGGTGCGCGCACCGCTGCTGATCAACATGTTCCAGGGCGGCAAGACGCCGCTGGTGGCGCCCGGCGCGCTGGAGGCGATGGGCTACCGCATCATGATCGTGCCCTCCGACCTGCAGCGGGCGGCACTGCGGGCGATGCAGGAGGCCGCGGCGGCAATCTGCGCCACTGGCACCGCGGCGGGCATGGGCGACCGCCTGGCCGGGTTCAAGGACAGAGACGCGGTGGTGGACCTGGCAGCGTGGGAAGAGATGGAGCGCCGGTACGCCGCGGGAGGTCAGGGTAGCACATGACGCGTTCCGCTCACTCGGATTTGGCCTCCGCCCCTGCATGTAACCCCAACTTGCACACGCAGTCACTGGCTCGCGCTACCGCCCGCCCACGATGACCCTGGCAGAACGGTTCGCATACTACACGCACGGCCTCACGTTCGAGCGCATCCCCGATCAGGTCATCCACGAGGCGAAGCGGCGGATCATCGACGCCGTGGCGTGCGGCCTGGGCGCCGTGCGCGAAGAGCCGCTGGCGCAGGCGCGCCGGGCCGCGGCCCGCCTGGCGCCCTCGGGCCTGGCGACGCTGCTGGGCACCGGGCAGCGCACCTCGCCGGATCTGGCGGCCTTTGTGAACGGGTACGCGGTCCGCTACCTGGACTACAACGATACGTATCTTTCCAGGGAAGCGCTGCACGCACGCGCTTCAAGATCTGTGGGGCATTGAGAGGTTCGGACATCTGGGCAAAATGCTACCTTCCCTGTCGGGTGGAAGAAACACTCACTTGACATCGTAGAAGGATCCTATTATGATAGTATCATACTACGATACTGGGAACACTATTTTACCAAGGAGGCCGGGGAGATGGTTAAGCGGAAGAGGGGGGCTATGCCCCGGAAGGTGGCAGAGCGCGTCGTGGACCGATGTGCGGACAAGCAAGTCGCGGTCGTTGTTCCCACAAAAGACGGAAGGCCAGGAAAGGTGTACGAATTGGGAAGCTACTTGAAGATGCAAAACCTCCCCAGAGAAACGAAACCCTGGTCGTATCGCAAACAGAAGCCAACGCCCCCGGACCCCCTGGGGGCCGTTGACGGCAAGGTGCTCATGCCAATTACGCGGGAAAATATCTACGAGTAATCACGGGGATGCCGCCGGCGCTGCTCGACACGAATATTCTCGTCGACGCGGCCTACCGGCAGGCTCCGCTTCACGCGGCGGCCGCTCACCTGGTAGACAGGGGGTTGCGGGAGCGCGGTCGGTTTTGCATCGCGCCACAGAACCTGGTAGAGTTCGCAGCGGTGGTGAGCCGCCCTCGGTTCGTCGACCCGCCCCTGTCGAGCAGCGAGATCGTTCGCATCGTGCATACTCTCTACCGATCACGCCAGCTTGTGAAGATCTATCCGCAGCGCGCTACCGTCATGAGGGCTATTCGCGAGGGCGCACACCTCGGCATCACCGGCCCTTTATGGTATGACCTTTTCCTCGCTCTGACCATGCAGGATGCGGGAGTCTCGATAATTATCACCCATGACACCGACCACTTCCGCCGGTTTCCCTTCGTCGTTGCCCGAGGCGTGGACCAGGCCGGAGTGCTATGACGGCGGTTCGGGTCCGTCGTAGGCAAACGAGAACCTGAACCGCATCGGCCGCTCCCGGCTCAACTCCTCCACCACGTGCGCCGCCACTCCCGCCACCCGCCCCATGATGAACACCGCTTTCCCCAGGTGCGAGGGCAGGCCGAGGTCGTAGAGGATCGCGGCGATCGCCCCGTCCACGTTGACGGGCAGCGTGCGGCCCGACGCCGCGAACTCCTCGCGCACCGCCTCCGCGAACGCCACGCCTTTGCCGGCGATCCCGTACCGTCGCGCCAGGTCGAACAGCACCGCCTGGCGCGGATCGACGGCGTGGATGCGGTGTCCAAAACCCGGGATGCGCTTTCGCGAGACCACGACGTCTGCCACAAGATGCCGGGCGGCGGCCCGCGGATCGGGATGCCGCTGGAG
>JACQTN010000451.1 GCA_016210785.1 Armatimonadota bacterium | reverse complement strand
GTCTTCGTGCGTCTCCACGATGCCGTGGGGGCCGGGGATCTGGCGACCGCGCGCGATCTGCAGCTTCGCGTGCTGCCGGTGATCGACGCCCTGTACCGGACGCCGAACCCCAGCGGGACGAAACGCCTACTGGAACTTCTCGGCAGGCCGGGGGGCCCGGTCCGCGCTCCGCTGCGCTCGGTGAAGCCGGATGACGATGCGCACCTCGTGGCGCTGCTCCCGGCCATTGCGGAGTTAGAGGCGGCGGTCGCACACACCGGCGCGGGCGGGGCGGCGAGATGATGGGTGCAGGACTGACGGCTGCCCGCCGCATATCTTCCCAGAGACTCGATCGCCGGGTTCGAAGCGGCAGTGCAAGGGGGGGAGGCTGCGGTGACCTGCCCGGGGCGCCGCTCCTACGTCGAGCTGTCTTGGGTGACTCCCAGTCCGTCGCGACATTGACAGGAGCCCCCGAATCCCCCACATGATAAGATGATAGATGGGAGTGGGCACGGCGAGCATGCGCTCCCGAGTTCGCGTGGCGATGATCGGCATGGGCCGGTGGGGGACGCGCGTCCACCTCGCCACGCTGGCGGAGCGGGACGGCGTGGACATCGTGGCCATCGCCGACCCGCACGCCCCGGATCTCAGGTTCATGGCAGAGCAGCACGGGATCGCGCATACCTACCGCGACGCGTATGCGCTGCTCGATGAGGTCAGAGACCTGGACGCGGTGGTCGTCGTCACCCCCACCGACACCCACCGGGACATCTGCCTGGCCGCCTTCCACCGCGGGCTCCACGTCTTCTGCGAGAAGCCGCTCGCCTACGATGTGGCCCAGGCACGGGAGATGGCCGATGCGGCGCGGGCGAACGGCCTGATCACCAAGATGGGATTCAACTTTCGCTACTCGCCGGTTATCCAGCGTATGAAGCAGTTGATCGACGGCGGCTCCATCGGGAAGCTGCACCTCTTCGAGAGCCTCACCGTGAACCACCAGTTCATTGATCCGGAGCGGCCCCGCCACTGGAAGATGGAGCGCGCTCGCGCCAACGGCGGTGTCTTCGTGGAGTACGGATGCCACAGCATCGACCTGGCGCTGTGGCTGGGCGGCCCGATCACCCGCGTGGTGGCCCATGGGATGACGCTCATTCCTGAGCGGCCGCTGGAAGAAGGCGGTCGGGGTCCCGTGGATGCGGACGATGCCGCGTCCTGGATCGCGGTCTACGAGCGGGGCGGGGAGGCTCTCTTCCGGACGGGGTGGGCGTCGGTGCCTATCGGTGGGGGTGGCCTGCGCGTCTACGGGTCCAGGGGATCGATGGCCTGGCAACTCGACCCGACCACGCGGCGCAGCGAGAAGCTCCTGGCGCGGACCGTGGAGGATCCCGAGCCGCGCGTGCTGCTGGAGTTCGCGCCCTCCTTCGATGCGCGGTTTGACGAACCGCCGTATCCTATCGGGCTGATCGCACGGTACAGCGCCCGCCTGATGGAGGCGTTCCTGAGCGACCTCCGCCAGGGCCGGCCCTCGTCGCCGGATTTCGAGGACGGCCTGGCCGCCCAGCACGTTCTCGCCGCCATCCGCACCTCCCTGGATGAGGGGCGTTGGGCGAAGGTAGAAAGGGGTTAAGGTGGGCTATCGACCCCTCACCCGGCACGTGCTCTTCCGGTGCACGGTGCACCATCGTGCCGCGCTCGCCGACATAGCGTTGCCTCTCCCCTCCGAGGGGAGAGGCGAATGAGGAATTCATAATGGCGCGGTACGTCATCCAACGCCTGCTCGGCGCCGTCGTGGTGCTCCTCGGCGTCTCCGTGGTCGTTTTCTCCATCCTCCACCTCGTCCCCGGCGACGTGGCCGCCCTCCTGGCCGCGCGCTCCTTCGCCGGCGTTTCGCCGGAGTACACGGCGCGCATCCGCCAGGAGCTGGGGCTGAACGACCCCTTGTGGGTGCAGTACGGCCGGTTCTTGCGCAACGCGATGGTCGGGGACCTGGGACGCTCGTTCTACACGCAGCGGCTGGTGACCACCTCCGTCGTCGAGCAGTTTCCCGCCACCCTGCGGCTGGCCGCGGCGGCCATGGCCATCAGCGTCGGGTTGGGGCTGCTCCTGGGCGTCGTCTCGGCGCTCAAGCACAACACCGCGATCGACAACCTGACCATGGTCTTCTCCCTGGGCGGGTTGTCCATCCCCATCTTCTGGTCGGGGCTGATGTTGATCTACCTGTTCTCCGTGCGGTGGAACATCTTCCCGATCACGGGCGAGCACGGGTGGAAGACGCTCGCCCTGCCCGCCGTGACGCTGGGGTACGACGCCTCCGCCTTCGTCACCCGGATGGTCCGCTCCAGCGTGCTGGAGATCCTGCGCCAGGATCACGTGCTGGTCGCGCGCGCCAAGGGGCTGCTGCAGCGCGTCGTGCTCCTCAAGCACGTGCTCAAGCCGGCCATGATCCCCACGGTCACGCTGGTCGGTCTGCTGGCCGGCCGGCTGCTCGGCGGCGCCGTCGTGGTGGAGACGGTGTTCAGCCGGCAGGGCGTGGGGCGGCTTGCGCTGGAGGCCATCCTGTACAAGGACTACTTCCTGGTGCAGGGCGTGGTGCTGCTGTCCGCGGTGGTGTATGTCCTGCTGAACCTGGCCGTGGATATCTCGTACACCTGGCTCGATCCCCGCATCAGGTACGAGTAGCGAGCAGGGGATGGAGGCGAGATCGGCGTTGAGCGCGCGGGGGAGGGCGGCGTCCTCCCGTCGTCCCGCGCCCGCCCGCGGTCGCGTGGCCATTTTCTTCCGCCTGCTCCGCCGCAACCGGGCCGCGGTCGGCGGAGGCATCGTCATCCTGGCGATCATCCTGCTGACGCTGCTGGCGCCGGTGGTGGCGCCGTATCCCTACCAGAGGCAGGACTTCTCCAAATACCTGGCCCCGCCCGCCCGCGCGCATCTCTTCGGCACCGACGAGCAGGGGCGCGACATTCTCTCCCGCGTCATCTACGGGGGACGCGTGTCGCTCCCTCTGGGCCTCATCGCCGTCTCCATCGCGGCCGTGTTCGGCTTCGTCTTCGGGGCCACGGCGGGGTACTTCGGCGGCTGGACGGATACCGCGGTCATGCGCGGGATGGACATCATGCTGGCTTTTCCCACCATCCTCCTCGCCCTTGCCATCATCACCATCCTGGGCCCGGGCGTCACCAACACCATGATCGCGGTGGGGATCTCCGCCATCCCCGTCTACACGCGCGTGGTCCGGGGCACCGTGCTCTCCGTGAAGCAGATGGAGTACGTGAGTGCTGCCCAGGCCGTGGGCGCCTCGCGCCTCCGGATCATCGCCCGGCATATCCTGCCCAACTCGTTCGCCCCCGTCATGGTCCTGGCCACAACAGGCACGGCCACGGCCATCATCACGAGCGCCGCCCTCTCCTTCATCGGCCTGGGCGCTCAGCCGCCCACGCCGGAGTGGGGCAGCCTGCTCAGTAGCGGCCGGGAGTACCTGCGGCATGCGCCATGGATGTCTATTTTCCCCGGGCTGGCCATCATGGTCGCCGTGATGGCGATCAACCTGCTGGGCGACGGGCTGCGCGACGCGCTCGATCCGCGTCTCCGGTGAGCGCGGGGGCGAATCGTGAGAAGGGTGAACGACGTGCGACGGATCAGGACGCACCTTGCACAGGGGCAGCGGTGGAGCGGTGGAAAGGAGGTGCAGACGCCAGGGGTAACGGCGTTTGGAGGAGTAGTGGTCCTGCCACTCCGTGATTGGGGGTGCAACCGAGATGGATGAGAGCAGCAAGCTCCGGAACGAAGAGGAGTCTCTGCTAGCGCAACCCGTCACCCGCCGGGAGATGCTGAGGACCGCGGCGGCGCTGGGCGCGGCCTCCATGCTGGCGCGTCCGCTGCACACCTACGCCCAGAGCACGGGAGCCAAGGGCGGCAAGGTGACGGCGGCGATGTACGTGGACATCACTACCCTCGACCCCGCCGCCACGGTATACATCCCGGGCATCCTGATCCTGAAGAGCGTCGTGGAG